>NZ_JBHVUS010000001.1:106426-224799 GCF_042884005.1 Kitasatospora sp. NPDC058162 | reverse complement strand
CGACGCTCGGCGGCGGCAGCGACACGGTCGGCCAGCGTGCGGTTCCTGCGGTCGGTGTACTCGTACACGTGCGGATGTCCTTGGTCGGTCGGGTGTCTGTCGGCGGTGGCCGGAGTCCGTTGCCGGCTGCCGAAGCGATGGGAGCGGTGCTGCGGGCTGCATTCCTGCGGTGGTGATGCGCAAGGATCGAGAGCACTCGCGCGCACGCCCGGCGCGGTTCAGGCGCGCGGGTGCTGCAGGCCCTGGCGGTCCTGGCCGGGTGCGGGTGCGGCCCGCTTTGCACCGCCGACAACGGCGAGCCGCACCCGCGGACGGCTACAGGGTGTGGGTGAGGCGGTCGGTCAGCAGGCGGGTGAAGCGCGCCGGGTCGGGCAGGTCGCCGCCCTCGGCGAGCAGGGCGCTGCCGTGGACGAGTTCGGCGATGTCGGTGAGGACCGGGTCGTCGGCGTTGGCGTTGTGCGCCTGGTGCAGGGCGGTGATCAGCGGGTGCGTCGGGTTGAGCTCCAGGATCCGCTTGACCGGCGGGAGCTCCTGGCCCATGGCCCGGTACATCTTCTCCAGGGTCGGGGTCAGGTCGTGCGCGTCGCCGACCAGGCAGGCCGCGGAGGTGGTGAGCCGGGTGGAGAGGCGGACCTGCTTGACGTGCTCGGCCAGGGTGGTCCCGAGCCAGCCGAGGAGGGCGGCGAAGTCCTGTACGCGCTGGGCCTTCTCGGCCTTCTCCTCGTCGCTGCCGTCGGCCTCGTCACCGAGGTCGACCTGGCCCTTGGCGATGGACTGGAAGGAGTGGCCGTCGAAGGCGGGCACCTGGTCGGTCCAGACCTCGTCGACGGGGTCGGTGAGGATCAGGACTTCGTAGCCCTTGGCGGTGAAGGCCTCCATGTGCGGGGAGTTCTCCACCATCTGGCGGTTCTCACCGGTCAGGTAGTAGATGGTGTCCTGGCCGTCCTTCATCCGCGCGACGTACTCGCGCAGCGTGGTCGCCTGCTGCGGGTCGTGGGTGGAGGCGGCCGAGACCAGCTCCAGCAGCGCGTCGGTGTTGTCGCGGTCCTCGAGCAGGCCCTCCTTGAGGACCCGGCCGAACTGCTCCCACAGCGTGGTGTAGGCCTCGGTGTTCTTGGCCTGCATGTCCTTGACCGCGCCGAGCACCTTCTTGACGAGGCGCCGGCGGACGGCGGTGATCTGGCGGTCGTGCTGCAGGATCTCGCGGGAGACGTTCAGTGAGAGGTCGTGGGCGTCGACGACTCCCTTGACGAAGCGCAGGTAGTTCGGCATGAGCGCTTCGCAGTCGTCCATGATGAACACGCGCTTGACGTACAGCTGCACGCCGCGCTTGGTGTCGCGGGAGAACAGGTCGAACGGGGCGTGGGCGGGGACGAAGAGCAGCGCCTCGTACTCGAAGGTGCCCTCGGCGCGCATGTGGATGGTCTCGGCCGGGGCCTGCCAGTCGTGGCTGATCTGCTGGTAGAACTCGCGGTACTCGGCCTCGGACACCTCCGAGCGCGGGCGTGCCCACAGCGCCTTCATCGAGTTCAGCGTCTCCAGCTCGGGGGCGGCCCTGTCCCCGGTGGCGGGCTCAGTGCCCTCCTCGGCTGCAGGCTCGTCGGTGCCGGCGCTGCTGGTGGTTTCGGTGGCCATGCGGATGGGCCAGCGGATGAAGTCCGAGTACTGCTTGACGATCTGGCGGATCTTCCACGCCGCGAGGTAGTCGCCGAGCCCGTCCTCGCCGTCCGCCGGCTTGAGGTGCAGCGTGACCGAGGTGCCCACCGGCAGGCCCTCGGCCTGCGCGATGGTGTAGGTGCCCTCGCCGTCGGACTCCCAGGCGGTGCCCTGCTCGGTGCCGGCCCGGCGGGTGTGCAGGGTGACCTTGTCGGCGACCATGAACGCCGAGTAGAAGCCGACGCCGAACTGACCGATCAGGTGCTGCGCCGCGTCCGCGTCCTTGGCCTCCTTGATCTTGGCCAGCAGGCTGGCGGTGCCGGACTTGGCGATGGTGCCGATCAGCTCGACGACCTCGTCGCGGGTCATGCCGATGCCGTTGTCCTGAACCGTCAGGGTGCGGGCCGCCCTGTCGACCTCCAAGTTGATGTGCAGGTCGGAGGTGTCGACGTCGAGATCGGTGTCGGTGAGGGATTCCAGGCGGAGCTTGTCGAGGGCGTCGGAGGCGTTGGAGATCAGCTCACGCAGGAAGATGTCCTTGTTCGAGTAGATCGAGTGGATCACCAGCTGCAGCAGCTGGCGGGTCTCCGCCTGGAACTCCAGCGTCTGGGTCGGGCTGGCCACGGGAGGCGTCTCCTTCGGTGGAAAGGGTTCGGGTCGGGGCAAGTCGCCGGGGCAGGCCGGGCGGGCGTGCCGCGCGGTCGGCTCCGGGGGTAGTCAGATGTGGCTGAGGGGCTGGTAGGGCTGTTCGGGGCGGGCGGTGCCGGGGCGGGCGGTGCCGTAGCAGGACAGGAAGAGTTTCCAGCCGTCGCGGCATTCCAGCGTCGCGCCGTAGCGCACTGCCGGCGGATCCGGGCGTGTGCTGTACCGGTCGACGCGAACAACGTCACTGGACGCGCCGTCGGCCGTGGCGGTGGCGACCAAGGCCTGCTCGACGAGGGCAACCGCAACAGGCCGGCCCGTCAGGTCCGGCACCTGCGTCTTCTCGGTGGCAGTACCAGCGGGGGCCTGGGCGGGGGCGGAGCCGCTGGCACCGGTGATGCTCCACCACACCTGGCCGCCCCCGTCCAGGGTCACGGCCAGTCCGTAGGGGCTGTCGTCGCCGCGCCTGTCGGCGGCGGCGATGCCCGGGATCTCGGGGGTGCGTGTGATCAGCAGCTGCTGCAGGTCGGCTGGAGTCATGGGCGTCGGCTGGGATCGGAGTACGGATGGTCTTCACATGAGGGCCCGGGGCGTCGGCCGTCGCTCTGCCTGCCGGGGCGGGCCTTCGACTTTGGAGCGGGTCAGCTGTGCGTAGGCCGCGGCCCGGATGGGGCGCTACCGGGGGTGGTCACGGACCGGCCGGGGGTGTGCGGCGCTGCCGTCCGCTGTCGGCCCGCAGCTGGCCGGTTCGGGTGGTGAGCTCGTCGAGGCGGCCGGCGATCGTCGGGTGGTCCGCTTCCAGGAAGGGCCGGGTCTCGGCGAGCGGGGCGAGCAGGCGGGCGGGGTCGTTGTCGCCGAGCGCGTCCAGCAGGCGTTCTATGGCGGGCGCCGCCGAGGTGGTGAGGCCGTCCAGGGCGCCGATCTGCCCGGCGAGGCGGCGCAGGTCCGCGGCGTTGTCGCGAGCCCAGGTGGTCACCGCGCGGTCAGCGGCACGCTGGTCGCGGACCGCCTGGACGCGCTGCTCGCCGGTGCTGCCAGCCTCGGTGCCGGCGTCGGCGTTCGGGCGCATGCGCAGGTAGCGGCGCTCGGCGGCCTGGCGGCTCTGGACGCCCATCGGTTCGGCAAGGTCGGCCCAGGTGGCGCCGGCCCCGCGGGCGGTCTCGATCAGACCGCTCTCCCAGCCGGCGAGTTCCTCACGCAGGTGACGCAGCAGCAGGAGCGCTGACAGCGCACCGCCCGGGTCGTGCTGGCCCGCGTCGTCCGGAGGTGCGTGGCGGGCGGTGCGGGCAGCGGCGTCCATCATGCCCAGCGCGGCAGCGGCGGCCAGGAACGAGGCCGGGCCGACCCCGGCCGTGCCGGTGTCCTGCGTATCCATGTCGTCACTCTTTCGCTGACTGGGTGTTTGTCATCGTCTGGATGACATGCTACAACGGTTCGTGTCGCACCGCACCGGTGCGAACAAGAGCTTCTGGACCGGAGGTGTCCGACGATGTCCATGCGCACTGCGGTGACCCACCAGGCGCCCCCCACAGCCGGGTCGCGGCCGGCCCCGATTCCGATGGACGCCTGGCGCGAGGACGACCGTTTCGTGATCGCGCTCGATGTGCCCGGCGTCCCGCTGGAGGCGATCGAGGTCGAGGCACTGGGGCGGATGGTGACCGTGAAGGCCGAACGCCGTCCCGCCCCCCGCAGTGAGCACGCGCGCACCCAGCTCGCCGAGCGCTCCCACGGGGCGTCCGAGCGCCGGATCCACCTGGCCGAAAGCCTCGACCCGGGCCGTATCACGGCCCACCTGCAGGACGGCGTCCTGACCCTCACCGTCCCCACCGCCTCGGCCTCCCGGGCCCGCAAGATCACCATCCGGGCCGGCGAGGCCGGACAGCCGTCGCCCGTGGAGAGCGGACAGGCCGTCCCCGCAGCGGCGTGACCTGACCCCGCGCGAGCCGACACCATGCCGATCAGGGTTCCGTACCAGCTGTGGGCCCGACTTGGTCGCAGCCCTTCGGCTCGCGGCACGGCAGACCGGAGTTGGACTTGTCACGCATGGTCTTCGCCCTAGCCGGGCGGCCCGGTGCGTCGCCGTCGGTAATCGCGCTGTGGCAGCGACCAACAGCCCGCGCCGCTCCACACCCCGCCCCTCGGTGGCCTGTCCACGGAAGGCCACCGACGCCGGAGCCCTGACTCCCCAAGACGCCTTGCCATCCGCCATGTCATCTATTCGGCGACATGTCACTGACAGGTGACATGCCTGAGCGGATGCGTGAGCGCGTCGAAGTCGCCCGTTGATACGACGAGGAGGTACTCGACAATGTTGATGCGCACTGACCCCTTCCGCGAGCTGGACCGTTTCACCCAGCAGTTCTTCGGCACGACCGGCACGTGGTCGCGACCGTCCGCGATGCCGATGGATGCCTGGCGCGACGGCGACACGTTCTACGTCCAGTTCGACCTCCCCGGCGTCAGCCCCGACGCGATCGACCTGGACGTCGAGAAGAGCACGCTCACCGTCAAGGCCGAGCGCCGCCCCGCGCAGCGCGGCGACAACGCCGAGGTCCAGCTCTCCGAACGCCCCCTCGGCGTCTTCTCCCGGCAGCTGTTCCTCGGCGACGCCCTCGACACCGAGCACATCACCGCCTCCTACGAGGCAGGCGTACTCACCCTCACCATCCCGGTCGCCGAGACCGCCAAGCCCCGCAAGATCCACATCAGCGGCGGCAGCGACCACAAGGAACTCCAGGCCTGACCCCCCATCGGCCTGGTGCCCCAGAGGAAACCGTGCCGCGCGGGCGGAACACCCCCGCCGCCCGTGCGGCACCCCTGACCCGCGCCGTGCGCCGAACGAATCTCCACTGTCCACGGCGCTGTCGGCTCAGGCCGCTCTCGCTGGTAATGGATGACTGCCGCGAGATGAGCGCCGGCCAGGAGTGTTACCGGGTCGGCATGGACGGCATTCGGTCAGCGGTCGTGTGGTCTTGGGGGCAGGCTTCGACGCAGCGGTGGGGCAGTTGCGGCAGTGGTATCCGGAGGCCGGCGTATCCGTCGAGGACGGTCTGCCGGGCGGTGACAAGGCCGCAGAAGCGACGGATCGCGTCGGCCAAGTCACGCAGATCCGCTGGCCGGAGACCTGAACCGGCGCCCCGCAAAGTACGGCTCCAGCAGCTGATCAGCTCGCTGGTTCGAACAGCCTTTCCTGTCAGCAGCTCCCGCTCGTCGAGCGCCATGGCGTCCTCCCCACGGAGCCGGCCGACGCGGACCGCCGACGCCGGTGTCAGGATACGGTCGCCGCAGTGCCGTACACCTGGTCAGCACCTCGCGGCCCGGAGCTTCTCCTGTGAACGGATCGCCGCGCGGAATTGGACGAGCTGGAGAGGCGGCTGGTCAAGCGGTCGGACGAGGTGAGGGCCGAGCGGGACGAACTCGCGGTCGATGTTCTCGTTCGCGAGCGCGCCGAACCCTGGGCGGTCGCGTCGCGCTGCGCCACCCGACGGCCAGGTCGCTGCCCGAAGTGTCCACGGGGGTGACCTGGCCGCCGGGTGACGGCGACTACGAGGTGGCGGTGAGCGACAGTCCGGGGACGACGCGCTTCGGCCCGTCCGGTTCGGCGGCCGCCATGCCGTCTACCGCCGGCCACCCCACGAGCAGTTCGCTCGCCGTGCGGGTGTTCGCGGGATCGGCTGCGGCGGTCATCAGGTCGGCTGCCTCGGCCTCGCCGGTGTGCGGCGGGACGACCAGCAGATCCAGGCGCCGAGGTGCGTAGGAGCGCACCATGACCTCGTTCTCGTCCTGCTCCTGGAGGAACCAGCCGCCGTGGACCACGTGGCCGGCGACGGGGATCAGGCGGGGGATCACGGGCCAGTGCGTGGGGTTCAGCACGACGCGCGTGACACGCCCCCACCGCGCATCCAACTCAGCCGCCAGCGAGGGTAGTTCGGTGAGGAGATCGTACGAGCGCGGCCACCATGCTCCGTCCAGGCGGCCTCGGGAGGCGCCGTCGGGGGTGAGTGAGAGCCGGAGGGCCGGTGCAGCACCCGGCTGTGCGGGTACCTCAGCGGGTTGCAAGCGATCGAAGGTGACAGTCATGTCATGGACCCGTCTCCGAGCCCACTCACATGGGCCCGGGATTGGTGGTCGCCGGAGACGAAACCAGTATCGGGGCCAGTTCACGAAGTGCCTTCGGTGACTCCAGCCTACTCCGACACGGTGTCAGACCCACTACGGCAGGAGCCGGGGCACGGCCGGAGAACATGACGGCGAGGCCGGCGTCACCCTCGGCCGAGCCGCCGCGGCAGGTGCCCACAGCGGAGTGGAAGCCGGCACGTCGGCGCCGGCCGCTGCTCCTAGAGGCTGAAGAGGCCGATGGCGTGGCCGTCGTGGTCCACCACCGGCCAGGTGGTCAGGCTGCGGGCGCGCATGGCGTCGGCCGCGCGGTCGGCCGGCATGTCGGGGGTGGCGAACGGGGCGCGGTCGAGGACGATGTCGCGCACGGCGGTGCGTTCGGTGTACCAGGAGCGGGCCTGGAACGGCGCGAGGTGCAGGCGGGTGAGCAGCCCGGCGCAGCGGCCGTCGTCGTCGCGGACCAGGACGTGGTCGGCACCTGAGCCGTTCAGGATGTCCATCGCGGCGTCGGCGGTGACGTCGTCGCTGATCTGCAGGTCAGGTGTGGTCATGAGGTCGCTGACCGTGGTGGTGGCCGTGGGGCGTTCGAGGGTGGTGGTCATGGGCGGACTCCTTCGCGTCGCTCCCGCCGGTGGTGGCGGCGGTCCGGGTGCTGCGGTGGGGTGCGGTGTCCTAGGCGGCGAGGACGACTCGCTTCGGTGCCGCGCTGCGCGAGCCGGCGGCGGTCCGCGGGGTGCGGCCGGCCTGGGTGGGACGGCCGGCCTGGGTGGGTCGGCCGCGGCGGTTGCGGCTCGCGGAGGGCCTGCGGCGCGGGCGTTCGACGACGGGGTCGGCGATCACGGTGGGGATGCCGGTGGGCACGCGGGCGCCCGTGATCCGGGCCAGCTCCTCGTCGCCGGCACTGACCTTGGTGGTGACGGGGGTGATGGCGGCGGTGGCCATCATGCGGGCCATCTCGCGGCGCTGGTTGGGCAGCACCAGTGTGACGACGGTGCCGGACTCGCCCGCACGGGCCGTGCGCCCGCCGCGGTGCAGGTAGTCCTTGTGGTCGGCCGGCGGGTCGAGGTTGACGACCAGGTCGAGCCCGTCGACATGGATGCCACGCGCGGCGACGTTGGTGGCGATCAGCGCGGTCACCTGGCCGTTGCGGAACTGCTCCAGCGTGCGGGTGCGCTGCGGCTGGGACTTGCCACCGTGCAGCGCCGCGGCCTTCACCCCGTTCGCCAGCAGGTCCAGCACCAGGCGGTCCGCGCCGTGCTTGGTCTCGGTGAACATGATCACCCCGCCGTCACGAGAGGCGATGTGGGCGATCGTGGCGTTCTTGTCGAAGTTCTGCACGTGCAGCACGTGGTGCTCCATGGTGCTGACCGCCCCGGCGGACGGGTCCACCGAGTGGGTCACCGGGTCCTTGAGGAAGCGGCGCACCAGCCGGTCGACGTTGCGGTCCAGGGTCGCGGAGAACAGCATCGTCTGGCCGCCTTCGGCGACCTGGTCGAGGAGCTCGGTGACCTGCGGCAGGAAGCCCATGTCGGCCATCTGGTCGGCCTCGTCGAGTACCGTGATGCCGACGCCGTCGAGCTGGCAGTCGCCGCGCTGGATCAGGTCCTTGAGCCGGCCGGGGGTGGCCACCACGACCTCGGCGCCACGGTTTAGCGCCTGGGCCTGGCAGCTGATCGACATGCCGCCCACCACGGCTGCCATCCGCAGCCGCACCGCGTGGGCGAACGGGGTGAGCGCGTCGGTCACCTGTTGGGCGAGCTCGCGAGTGGGCACCAGCACCAGCGCCAACGGGCGGCGGGGCTCGGCCTTCTGCCCGGCGATGCGGGCCAGCACGGCGAGACCGAACGCGATGGTCTTGCCGGAGCCGGTGCGGCCCCGCCCGAGGACGTCACGCCCGGCCAGCGAGTTCGGCAGGGTCGCGGCCTGGATCGGGAACGGCGCGGTGACGCCCTGTCGGGTCAGCACCGCCAGCAGTGCCTTGGGCATGTCCAGTTCGTCGAACGACTCGACGGCCGGCAGCGCCGGGGTGGTGCTGACCGGCATCGCGAACTCACCCTGCGGGGAGGAGCTCTGACGGCCACCGCGCCCGGAGGAGGTGCGGCCGCCGGCGGGCCGGTCGCCGTAGAAGGAACTGCCGCCGGAGCGGGACTTGGAGCTCTGGTACGAGGGGCGACTGGAGCGGTTCATGTGGAGACCTTCCTCAGGGCGGCACGTCACGAGGAAGGCTCCGCAGCGCGGGGCGCCGGCGGAGACCGCAAGGGAACGGGCCAGAGTGTGTGGCGGGCGGGCGTGGACGGAAGAACCGTGCGGCACGTCACCTGCGGTCGGCGCTCACCGAGAAGGTCGGGAGCGCGAACCTCGAACCGTGGGATCTCACGGCAGGGCGCCGATCCGGACGCGGCGCTGGGCGTCTCGCGTGGGGATGGCCGCCAGTGGCGAAGCCAGGGGGCCTGAACGGCCGGGGGTGTGTAATGCGGAAGGGCCCGCACCGAGCGTGTACGCGGTGCGGGCCCCTCGCTGCCAGGCGGGTGCGTCGTCAGCAGAAAAACTACAGCGGACGAATGTTCTCGGCCTGCGGGCCCTTCTGGCCCTGCGTGACGTCGAACTCGACCTTCTGGCCCTCGAGCAGCTCACGGAAGCCGTTGGCGTTGATGTTCGAGTAGTGGGCGAAGACATCAGCGCCGCCACCGTCCTGCTCGATGAAGCCGAAGCCCTTTTCCGCGTTGAACCACTTCACAGTGCCATTAGCCATAAAGAAATCTCCTTCAAGGGGCTGTCCGAAGCACGCACAGTGCGGGCTTCGAGTGCCGCGATGATGACCCACCCGGGGAAGAGCCGGGAAACAGAAATACGCCTGCGAAACATCAGCAGGCGCACACAAAGTTCATGGGAACCAGTACTGCAACTAAGACGACTCTAGCAGGCCCCGGCCTTCCGTGGTGGATTATTTCACTCCCGGTTTTGCAGGGGCCTCCCCTCGGGCCCGCCGCCCCCGAGTTGCCAGGGACGCCAACGCTCGCTGCGGGCAGGGTGGTTGACGGCATAGCGCTTGTCCGGGGCGGCGGCTCCACTGGCAGCGTGACATGGGCGATCCCCGAGGTACGCCGCGTGGACTCTCGCCATTTTGGCCCCGGCTCGGCCCCGCCACCGGTTCCGGTGGAGACAGGGGACGGCACGATTCAAATTCCGACCCGTTCACATTCGAGTTCCACCGGAAGGCCCCGCTCCCGCGATTTTCGGCGCATACTGCAAGGAATGACGAAATCAGCAGCAGTCCGCCGGCCCCTGCCCACCAGCCCCTTCAAAGTCCGGGTCCAGGCGCCGCTCAAGTGGTTCGCCGTCGGCGACCGAGTCACCCACGACCGCTATGGCCTCGGCCGGGCCATCGGCGTCGAAGGCGACGGCGACATCGCCGTACTCGTCGACTTCGGATCAAGGCAGGAACGCATCACCCAGCCGTACGCCGCGATGTTCAAACTCTGACCCCGGGCGCCCCGCGCTTCGCGGCCGAACGTGCCGCACCGCTCGCGGGCGGTCCCCGCGCCGAGGCGACGGCGCACCGTTGCCTCGGCATCATCTGGGGGCTCTTGCCCCGGCCATTGACCCCGACAGCCAGGTCGAACGGGCCTCGCCGGTCCCTGCCCCGGCGGTAGCCGGAACGGAACATGATGGCGGCCGGGCGAGGACCTGATCGGGCCGACGCTCCACGCCTTCCCGCATCCCGCCGAAGCCGCCGGACGCACCGAGTTCCGCGGCATCCGCAGTGCGCTCACCCTGGCCTTGTCGGAGGTTCTCAACTCCGCGGGCTTCACCGTCGCCACCCGTGGAACCGAGCTGTTCGTCACCGTGGGCCAGCGCGATTCCGGCACCACCCCGGCCCTCACGGGCCGGCCGTCATGCCGTGCGCCGCGCAGCAGCCGGCCTGCCTTCGCGGCAGCGGGGACCCGTCGAAGCCCGGCCGCGTAGGCCGGCGACACCCCGCGCGCACTGCAGTCACCGCCTTGAGGCGGACTCCCGGACACCGACCGCCGTGTCCTAATCTGGGACTCATGTCGAACCCTGACGGGCTGCTCGTCGACATCGCCGCGATGGTCGAGTCCGAGCACAGCAACCAAATGTCCTTGACCGTGGTGGTCCCCGGCGCAGTGATCACCGGCCGGCTCGCGCCGATTTCCCTGTGGTGGGAGCGGGTGGCGGAGGTCCTTCAGGCCTCTGAGCACCTGAAGCCGTTCGCCGCTCTCTTCGCGCCGCCCGCCGAAGGCCCGCCCGCGCGGCCCACCCACCTCCACCTCCACCGCGCGAAAATCCTGCAGGGCAACTTCGCCCTGCCCCACACCGGCGGCATGTACCGCATCGCCATCGAAGACATCAGCAGCTGGACAATCGGGGACCTCGGCTACTCCGACACCTGAGACGGTGAGTAGGAGGCCAAGCGCCCGCTTCGAGGCTGGAGCCGGGTGAGGCGGGCTGGTCGTGAGTCCGATCGCCAGGCTGTGAGCGGAGCGAGGAGTCGGGGCCGCGCCAAGTTGCGGTCTGGAAGCCGCTGAGCATCACCCCGGCTCCAGGCCGAGTTGTGGGGTGCCGAGCCTGACGGGCGGCTCTCGCGGTGCAACCTGCCGCTGTTCGCTTCGCCAAGCGGCGACGGTCAGGTCGGCGCAGCCGTACAGGAACGCGTAGCCATGGGGGAGTTGGGTCAGCACGCGGCACGTCAGGCGCTCGCCGTCGAGGCTGGTGAGGGCGGCGCCGGTATGCCGGCGGGCGGCTTCGGGGGTGGTGTCCAGGGGCTGGGGGAGGGGGATCTGCGAGGCGAAGGCGGTCTCGGTCGTACGTCGGAGAACGCCCGAGCCCGCGGCGGGGGCCGAGTGCGGGGCGGCCTGTCAGCGCAGGGCACGTTGGCGCCTGGTCGAGCGCACGGCGAGGAAGGCCACGTCGGCGACGAGGAGCACGATGCCGATGGCGAGCAGGTAGATCAGCCCGTGGACGACGGCGCCGACGAGGCCGAGCACGATGGCGATGAGGACCACGAGGAGGAACAGGGCCATGACATGCCTCCTTGGCCGGTGTGATCGGTCAGCGGCGGGCGAGCTGGCGCTCGCCGGCGGCGCCGCTCTGGTAGGCGAGGTTGTAGTGCCGGAAGACCGCTTCCTCGTCCTCGGCGGGCAGGACGTCGTCCGTGCCGATCGCGGGGCAGTCCTTCACCAGGGCTTTGTCGTAGACGACCTTGACGTATCCCGGACCCACCGTTGCTCCGTCGAGGGGTACGAAGACCAGGCGGTGGCGGGTGGGCAGGCCGACCTGCACGGTGGCCATGGCCGCCTCGTCGGTGCTGGTGTCCACGTAGATCGCCTCCAGCGTGCCGATCTTGTGGCCCCCGTGTCCACGACGTCGTGGGTGCGCCACTCGCGGATGTCCCCTACCTGGATCATTGAGGCTCCCTTCACGCCGCTGTGCCGGTCGCGGGTCGGGCCCGTGGCCGGTGGTCCGTATCTCTCAGGGTGCCCCCGTCTGCGGGCGGACACCAACTCCCGCGCCGGTTCCAACCACACCAGCAGTCGGCACCCCTCCTCCACGCCGGCGTCCGGCCGGCTCCATGCCTTGGGCCTGCCGCGCCAGGCCCTCGATCCCCTCATCCGGCCGCGGCCTCTCCCGGTTCCCGAAGGTCCAACCCATGCGAGGTCACCCGAAGACCGGTCGGACCCGGCCCACCCGCGCCGGACCGGGCTGGCGGACCTGGTCGCGCTGCGGCGGGTGGGCCGTTGGCCAACGCGTCGCGCAGTGCGTACAGCGCCGCAGCGTCCGCGCACTCCGCCAGATCCGGCAGAAGCCCCCGGATGCGCGGTACCGGGCCGGCTACCGGGGTACCGACGGACAGCCGCCGTGGCACCGGGCGGTGTCGAGGGCGTCGCGCAGGGCGGGCAGATCGGCGATGGCGGCCTGTTCGGCGAAGCGGGCCAGCAGCCGGCGCAGGACCCGTTCGTCCCGGTCACGGACGGCTTCGCCGATGGCGGCCACCAGCGACGCCTTGGTATGCGGGTCGGGGGTGCGCCCGTGCGGCGCGGTCTGCCGCCCTTCCACTGTTCGCCTCCCGTTCGATCCGTTCGCGGTCCTGAGCCGCTGAGCGCGGCTTCCTCCGTCATGCGGCTGCGCCTGCGGGCCCGGTCCGTCCGGCCCCCGCGCGGGACGGAGAATACCTCCCCGGCGGACACGGAAAAATCTGTGCTCGCTGGAGTAGACATTGCCTGGTGTCGTGGCTAGTGTTTCTCTCGTAAACGCGGTCAAGCGGTACCCGCCAGACACGAACTGGCGGGCAGTAGTACGGAAGTTCGCAGGTCGGCACGGTGGCAGGGTCCTGAAGCCAGGATGGTGCAGTAAGGCGACAGGACCGGCGGCCGGGCCGGGCGGCCCGCAGTGATCAGGGGCCCGCCAAGGAGCGGTACCGCGGTAGATGCAGGTGCAGTACCAGCAAGTGAAGTTGAGTTGAGCGGTACCAGCAGTCGCGGTACGCGGTATCCCAGTGAAGGCGCCAGGCTGCGGGCGCGCGTGCTGGGAGTCCGGCAGTGGGGTTCCAAGCCGAGCAGGTGAGCAGGACGGGCAACGGGGCTGGCTGTCGGACCAGGCAGTTGAAGTTCAGCAGTACCGAGCAGTTCGCTAATCAGTCAGTACAGAGGATGAACGGAGGGACAGAGCGCCATCAGGATCGCCCGGCCCGTGAAGACGTCACCCGGGCGGACACCGCAGACCCCCTTTTGAGCAAGAGGACGGTGGTTTCCGGTCACGCATACGCGATCCCCGCACTTCCCCTCCCCCGGGGAGTAGCGGAACAAGGAACCCGGCCCAGGCCGGTAGATGGTGTTTTTTCCCCTTCGGGGCCCCGGAGCCGCCACGGCGCCGGGGCCCCTCGACGCGTTCCCCAGGAACCAAGAGAGGTGCAGTGACTACGACGACCGACAGGCCCCACACCCCCGAGACCCCCGACTCCTTCGACGACGACGACTACCCCGCCTACACCATGGGGCGCGCCGCCGAGATGACCGGCACCACCGCCGGCTTCCTGCGCGCCCTGGGCGAGCAGGGCCTCATCACGCCGCTGCGCTCCGGCGGCGGCCACCGCCGCTTCTCCCGCTATCAGCTGCGCATCGCGATGCGAGCCCGCGACCTCGTCGACCAGGGCACCGCCATCGAGGCCGCCTGTCGCATCGTCATCCTCGAAGACCAACTCGAAGAAGCCCTGCGCATCAACGAACAACTCCGCCGCTCCCAGCGCGGCCAGAAACCCGCCGCCGACACCTGACCCACCTGCCGCCCTGCGGCGAGTGCCAGGCGCTCATCGCACGCCGCCCCGATCGCTGGTCTGCCGCACTGGCGGGGACCAGTGCGGGGACGCCCGGAAAGGCCGCCTGCAGCCATCCCCGGAGTTCACGCCCGGGGTGTCTGCAACCGTTCTGCCCGGTCATGACGCGTGCTCCGCGGCGGCGCCACGGGCCAGGCATGCTTCTCCTTGGTCGGACCATGCTTACGCCCCCCACAGCGGGCGTGCCCGCCCTCGCTCCGCGACCGCCCGCGTCATGAGCGCCGTATCCGTGGACGCCGAAGCAACCCTGTCAAGGTCCGTCCTCCTTGTGGGCCGGACCGCACAAGCCGCGCGCCAAGCGCGCAACTGCGCCGTCCCACCTCGCTCTTGACCTGGTCGCGCCCGCCCGCCGGCGGTGCGCCTGTGCGTGCGGGTGCTCTACCAGAGCGCTCGGCCCGCTACGGCGGGACTGTGCCCCCGCACGCGGGCCGTCAGGTCAGACGTCCGCTTCGCGGGCGCACCCCGGGCCGCCGAGACCGCGGCCGCATGGAGTACCAAGTGGCCGTCCCCGCCGAATTCGACCTGCCCGCCCCTACCATCCAGCTGCGGCCGGGATCAGGCGACCTCCTGCTGGACGCAGTGGGCGACCTCGCCCCAGGACACCGCTCGGTCGCTGGCCGCTGCTGTGGAGAGCGGGCTGAGCACGCTTGCCGTCCTGGGGGAACTGGTGGTGGACATGTCCCGGGTCGCGTTCTGCGACTCCGGCGGCCTCAACGCCCTCATCCGCGCCCGCCTGCAGGCCCGCGAAGCAGGGGCGGAGCTGCACCTGCTGTGCCCGACCGGGCTGGTCGTGGACCTGCTATGCCGTACCCGGGCGGCCCAGGTGCTGCGCGTGAGTCCGGACCCTGCGGCGACGACCCTCGCGTCCGGGAGATCCGCGGCTCCTGTAGGGCCGCACCGGCAGACGCTACTGGCCTTGGCGTTCCTTCAGCGCGTACCCCGAGTCGCCCCGAGATTGCTGGGCTGGACGGTCCGGATCGTGCGACGATGCCGGTATGAACCGACTCGCGAACGCGACGTCGCCGTACCTGCTCCAGCATGCTTCCAATCCGGTGGATTGGTGGCCATGGGGAGAGGAGGCGATGAATGAAGCCAAGCGGCGGGACGTGCCCATCCTCTTGAGTGTGGGCTATGCGTCCTGCCACTTATGCTTCTAAGAATTCACTGGTGCCACGTGATGGCACACAAGTAGCTTCTCCGTGCGACCGTCCCGGGCGGTTCCACCCGTAGGTCCTCAATGGATTCCAAGTCCGGGCAGCGGAGACCGGCAGGGGCGAGCTCGAGGCTCAAGGTGGGCTCGATCAGCACCTGCTCGCGCGCAGCGCAGCTGCCTACTGGCTTGTCAGTTCGCAAGCTCACCTGATCCCGCTCGCCGACGGCATGCCACCGGAGGCTCCCTCCTCCTGATGCTCTAGCAGCTTTCGCCTCGCTGGCTAGGGATACGACACATCGGGAATAAGTGCTCTCCGCCGGTATGACGAGCGGTGTTGCATCCGGTGCGACATCTCGCGTGCTTGTGACTGAGCGCTTCATCTGGCGGTTGATCAGCCCAGTCGGCGGAACTCAAGCCCGGCTCGGACGGCACCTGTGTGACTCAGCACGCTAACTGTCGGGTCAGTACCGGATCTGTCGTCCACCTACGGCCTCAGCTGAAGCGCGACCTCTCCCTCGACTTCCAAAGCCTGCCCCAGCTATCCCCGAAGGCCCGGCGGCGGAGAGCTGTCGGTGGAACCTGAGACACTCTGGTCCGTGCTGATCAAGGGATACGACTACGGACCGCTTGTCGCGGGTGAGTGGCTGCTTCAGCGCGCCGGGTTCTGGTCCAGTCACCTGCTGGCCATGTGCCGGTTCACCCCGGGTGAGACCCGGCCAGCACCCGAGTGGTTCGGTGACGACGGTGCCGACACAGACGCCCTGGCCGAAGTCCTCCTGGACGACCAAGCCTGGCCGGCCCTCCGCATCCCGTTCAAGGGCGGTCACAGCGCCGTCGTCGTCTACCGGAACCTCATCGGCGACTTCGGGGTCGACTACCTGCTGACCCAACCGGTTTGGCCTCGGAAAGAGGACCTGTCGACCTATGACGGCGACTGGTATGGCCCAGGCCTGTCCTGGCGCGACATCGCGCACATCGCCGAGACTCCGAACCCGACCGAACTCGGCGTGCACGACACCGCGGCCCGACTCTTGCTTCTGCTACCACTGCTCGCCGATGACGAGTTGCCGCCGGAAGCGCCAGCATGAGTGAACGCTGCTCTGACGGTCATCGGAGCACCCGAGGACTCTGCCCAGGACACGGCTGACCATCTCCTTCGGAACAGACGGCCTGCCGCCAGGCGCCGTGGTGGTGTCGACTCCCCTCTGAATGGTCGCAGTCACCAGCACACTGAGGAATCGGCTGTGTTGTGGGCACTCAGCCTCACTCGAACCCAAAGCAATGCCCTCGCCGAAGCCCTCGGGAGCAGGCCTCTCCCTGCGCCGGCGTCCTGAGGGCCGCTTGCTGGCTCCCGGACCCTTCCGAGATCAATTACAGGACGGCCCTTTAGGCTGCCCAGGTGCGCTACCTAGTCGAGTCCCTTGCTATCGGTGCCCTGACCCGCGGTCGATCGGTCGAACAGTTCCTCGGCTCGGTCGGTGATGCTCATGCTCCCGGGGTCCGCTGGGTCGAGGTTGTTCCGATCGGCTCGGAGTTCAAGGTCGTTCTCCACATGTCGGCGGACGTCGGGAGCGAAAACTTCTGCGACCTCGTCGAGTTCCCGCCGCTGGACCCCGAGAACGAGGACGACGAGTTCGGCCTGGAGATCGCCGTGGCAACAGAGGCACATGACGCCCTCGCCCTTGCGGAGCACCGGACTGGAGCCGTTCGTGGCCGCTGGGTCAATCAGGGGATGGCCCAGGACGAGTACCGCGACTTCGTACTCAGCGGCCGGCCGCGCCACGCGTCACCGAGTTGACGACCGCATGCGCGCTGAACGGGAACCAACCGTCAGATTCCTTGCTGGTTCACTGACAGTTGTCATGCTGACCGACCCGGAGAGCTGCACGTCGAATGGCGCTGTTGGCGACAAGTAACGTGCTGAGTCACAACCTGGGACTGTTCGGACCGCTGTCAGCTGGGCTCGATACCGCGGTGCGTGGCCCCGCCTCACGGCGGGGCCGGGGCTTCTGCGGCGTTGTCAGGCCGTCACCGTCACCGTGGTGGTCTCGGGGCTGGTGCTGTTGCCCTGGTAGACGGTGTCGCCGCTGTAGACGGCGGTGATGGTGTGGGTGCCGGTGGTGTGGAAGGCGGTGACTGTCCCGGTCGCTGCGCAGTTGCCGAGGGAGAGGAACAGGTGTCCGGTGCCGAGGGTCGTGCCGGTGGTGGTGTCGGTGAACGTGACCGTGCCGGTCGGCTTGGTCGTGGCGCTCGTACTGGCCGGGCAGACGATGTCACTGAGCACGACCGGAGCGCCGACCCGGGTGCGGGAGGGCATCGCGGTCAGGGTCGTCTTCACGGGCTTGCCCGGGGTGGTGTAGCTGATGGTGATGCTCGGGGTGGCGCTGGTGGCGGTGGGGCCGGTGCCGCCGGCGGGGACGAGGGACGAGCCTCCGCCGCCGCCGCCCCCGCCGCCGCTGGGACTGATGAAGGGGTTGATGTTGCCGCCGCCGCCTCCGCCGTAGTAGCCGCCGCCGCCGGCACCGCCGGTCAGGGAGGCGCCCGGGCCGCCGCCGGTGCCGCCGGTACCGAGCGTGCCGGGCCCACCGCCGAACACTCCGCCACCGCCGGTTCCGCCGGCCCCGCCCTGGGTGGACGTCCCCGCCCCGCCGCCGTGTCCTCCGTTGCAGGTCGCGTCCGTGCCCGGCTGGCCGGCGTCTCCGCCCGCGCTTCCGTTGCACTGGCCGGCCCAGCCGGCTCCGCCGCCGCCCGCGGCCACGATGAGGCGGGAGTCGGTGGTCGTGAGGGGCGTGGTGCCGGGCTGGGTGCGGACGTCGGAGGCGCCGCCGCCGCCTCCGCCGAAGTGGGTGCTGCCACCGCCGTTGAAGCCGCCGGTGCACTGCGCGCTACCGGCGCACTGGCTGCCGCCGGTGGCGGTGCCGCCGACTTCGACGTAGAGGGTCTGCCCGCCGGAGAGCCCGGTGAGGGTGCCGGACACCTGGGCGCCCCGGCCGCCGCCGACGCCGTTGTCCTCCACGCCGCCGGCCCCGCCGATCGCCGTGACGTCGACCTGCGTGACACCGCCGGGCACGGTGAACGTCTGCTCGGCGCCGGTGGAGGCGAACGTACAGGTGGTGGTGGGGCCGGACACCGTGCAGGTGCCCTGTGCGTGGGCGGGCGCGGGCAGCGCCAGCGGGGCGACGGCCGCGGCGCAGAACACGGCGGCCGCCATGGCCGACACCCGGCTCCGACGCCCGGACGAGCCGGGATGGTGCCCGTGCGTCGAGCCCGGCCGGTCGGCGACCTCCGACAGTGTGAGCGTCACGATCAACTCCAGAAAGGGAAGGGGGTCTCTCGGCGAGGGATCGCCATCCGTCACTGTCGATCACACGGGCGGGGTCGCGGTTGCCCACCGAGCTGACACACCGCCGGTTCACACCGGCGGCCCCTGGCCGGGCGGTCGGCAGCACCCGAGTCCGAAAGGTCAGGGCACCGGGGCGGACTTCGTCCGCGCGGACGACCCGTAGGGCCGGGCTGGCGGCGCGGACCGCAATGTGGCTCTCGTGGGCGAAGTCATCGTGGCCGGCGGCGGCAGCTGTGACGGCGATGGCGGCGGCGTCCCCGATCCCGCACCACCGGATGAGGCGCCGTTCGTCCTCCGAGGGCCCGCTGAGCCTTCACTCAGACGAATAGCGGGATCGGGTTCAGGTCCTCGTACCGGGTCGGCGCGGCCAGTCGGCCCAGCCGGACCGGCACGTCGAAGAGCCGGCCCGGCGCGTAGCGGGCCCAGAAGTGCCGCAGCCCCGGGACGATCACCTTCACCACCGGCAGGCCGATGTCCGGGCGGGTCTGGTCGAGCACCAGCAGGTCCAGCCCGTGCCCGCGCAGCAACTCCTCGACGGCGCGCAGGTCCTCGCGCAGGTCGGCGCGGGGTTGGTAGCCGAAGTCGGCGGGGGTGCGGGCGGCCAGGTCGGCGGCGGGCAGCAGGTAGGGCTGGTTGGCCACCGTCGCGTCCTGCCACCACGAGGTCAGCTCCGGATCGCTCAGCGCGTACCCGCCGCCGTCCGCCGTCGCGGCGACCACGGCGGGCAGCAGCTGGTTCATCTCGGTGAGCGCGCGGCGCAGCGCCAGGGCCGGGTCGAAGTGGGCGCCGAAGCCGAACACGATGTCCTCGGCGGGCTTGTCGGTGCGGCGCGACAGCGCGACGAACACCGGGACGCCGAGGTCGGCGGTGAGGTCCAGGGCCCACACCTCGCGGTCGACGGAGGCGTACACGGAGACCAGCTCGGTCACCCACGGATCCTCGAACCGGGCCAGGTCGACGCCGGGCTGGCGGGTGCGGTTGTACCACCACAGGGCGACGGAGTCCCGCTCGACCAGCTCCAGGAAGCCCTGCAGCACCGCGTCCTCGATGCTGCTGCCGGCCGCGTTGCCATTGGAGTCGGCGTACACGAAGCGGTTGCCCGCGACCGGCGGCACGCCCTCGTGCAGCACGCCGTCGAAGTAGAGCATCGCGGTCGGCAGCAGCCGCTGCCGCCGGTCGAGCACCGACCAGACCGGGGTCCAGTCGACCGGCACGTCCGGGTCGAAGGGCTCGGGCACCTGCTGGAAGGCCATCTGCCGGGCGTTCCACTCCTCGCGCCCGTCGTACTGGCGCGGGTCGTACAGCTGGCAGTCGTCGGGGTGCACGGCCTCCGGCCCGAGGGCGCTGAAGCGCTCGCGGATCCGGGGCTCGTCGCCCTGCAGGCTGCCGGAGTAGCGTTCCAGCGCCTCGCACAGCGCCCCGACCTCGGCATCCAGCGCGGTGACGCCCTTGCCGCCGCTGACACTGCGCAGCCCGGCCCGCAGGCCCTTGAGCGTGCCGGAGCCCATCGCGAGGTTGCGCCCCGAGGTGAAGCCGTGCAGGAACTCGGGGCCGCGCCGCTCCGGCCGCAGCTCCTGGACCAGGCCGGTCACCGGGCTGACCAGGTGCTGGTAGCGGTCGAGCATCTGACGGGGCGTCCGCGAGCGGTGCCCGCCGCTCGCCCCGGCGACCTTGAGCCGGGAGGCGAACTCCAGCGGCTGCCCCACCTGCCGGGCGATCAGCTCCGGCTCCCCGCACTGCGGGCACTGCGGGCGCCGGCGCACCTCGTGGTCGCGGCCGGCGAGGGTGACGCTGTTCAGGGTGTGGATCGCGGACTGGCCCGGGTGGCGCAGCCCGGCCAGCCACTTGGCCGCTTCGAGCGCGGCGAGGTTCAGGGCGGTGGCCCGGACGGCCGGGAGCACGGCGCTCGGCCGCGGGACCGGGCCGTCGAGTCCGAGGGCGCGGCGCACCGGGAGCTCCGAGGCGCGGTGGGCGCGCAGTCGGTGGGTCAGACAGTGCCAGCAGGCGCCCTCGCCGGGCCGCAGAACCGGGCCCACCCAGGGCTCGGCGGCGGCCGGGCGGACCAGCAGCCAGGGCCGGCCGGAGGCGCGGTGCTCGGCGTCGATCCGCGCCAGCTCGGGGGAGAGGTAGTCCTCGCAGACCACGACGGTGAGGGCGGCGGCCTCGTCGGCGGGGTCGGTGACGGCCAGACCGGCCTGGCGGCAGGCCTCGGCGAGCGCGGCGCCCAGGCCGGCGCGCTCGGCACCGGGGGTGGCCAGGACGGCCACCGCGGCGGTGGCCGTCCTGGCCCGGGCCTGCTCGCCGGGCAGCCCGGTGAGCTCCCAGTAGGCCTCCTGCGCGTGCTCGTCCGCGGTGCCCGGCCCGTCCGGACCGGGCGCGGACCGGCGCGCGAGGAGTCCCGCCCGGTCGAGCGCGCCGACCAGCGCCTCGACCTGGGCGGCCGGCACCCCGGGCGCCAACTCCCGCTGGACGGCGGCCAGATCGCGGCTGCCGTCCAGCAGCGGGGCGACGGCGGCCACGTGCGCACCCTGGAGGGCGAGCACCTCCCGCTCGGAGAGCAGGTAGGTGGCGTCGCCCGCGATCACCTCGGCGTGCAGGTGGCGCTTGAACCCGAGGAACTCCGTCACGCGGCGGACACCCCGGCGCTCCCACCCTCCTGGATCGCCTGGTGGCGCCAGGTGAAGTGGATGGTGTCGGCGGGCCGGTCGAGGTTCTCGACGACGAGGACGGGCTGTTCGATCGCGGTGTGGTTCACGGTGTACTTCCGGGTGGTGCGAGCGGGGCGGAGAGAGTGGGGCTCAGGCCTCGGTGTGGGCGGTGCGGATGCACCAGCCGGCGGTGGGCGTGGCGCGGCAGAAGGTGGCGGCGGTGAAGGCGGCCACGTCGCCGGGCTGGTCGAGGTTCTCGATGACGAGGACGGGCTGCTCGGCAGTGGTGGTGGTGTTCACGGGATCCCCCAGATGGTGTGGTGACGCCGGATCATGTCGACCTGGCGGACATCGCAGTCTGTGCGGATCATCGCGACCGCGTCAAGGGGAGCGGCCGCCCTCGCCACCGCCCCCGGCAGCTGTTCGGACGACATCCACGAGGCCTTCCTCGAACCGGCCTGCCGCGTGATCACCTACCGCGGTGTGGCCGTTCGGCTCGTGGACGGCGGGCCCGTGGCAATCGAAAGTCGGAGGCGGCAGGCCGGGCGAACACCCACCCGCTATTCTGTGGCGGCGGTCGATCGTTGAAGTCGGGGTGGCTGGGGGAATGGTGGACGAGCCGGAGCTGGGTGCGGAGTCCGAGTCGCTGGTGTTCTGGGTGACGGAGGGCGAGGAGGACGCGGCCGGGGACAGCGACAGCATGGGGATGTTCCGGCGTGACCGGGAGGCCGTGCTGCGCCGGATCCCCGTCGGGACGCTGCGCAACAACCTGGAGCAGACCGTCGACTCGTTGCAGGCGATGTTCGAGAAGATCGCCGAGCGGGGTGGCCCGCTGCCGCTGAAGGAAGTGCAGTTGAGCTTCGAGGTGTCCGCCAAGGGCGGCATCCAGCTGGTCGGCTCGTCCGAGGTCAAGGGGACCCGGGGGATCACCTTCGTCTTCGGTAAGTGACGGGCCGGGGTGGGGGGATTCTCGGCGCTGCTGATCGGTGCCAGCGCGTACGACGAGGCGCCGCTGCGGTTCGTGCTGCGGGACATCGAGAAGCTGGGCGAGGCGCTGCGGGAGCGCGGGGTCCGGGTCGAGGTGCCCCGGCCCCGGGAGGGGCGGCAGGTCACCGCGAACTTCGTCAACGGTGAGGTGGTCGGTTTCCTGGCGCGCGCCGAGCCGGGGGAGCGGCTGCTGATCAGCCTGAGCGGGCACGGCACGCACGTGGACGGGCAGGACTACCTGGTGCCCGAGGACATCCACCCGGAGCTGAAGCCGTACCGGTCGGGCTGCATCGCGATCGACTGGAAGCAGGAGCTGCAGGAGACCGCCGCCGCCCAGGTGCTGTTCCTGGTCGACGCGTGCCGGCAGGGCATCCGGGACGCGATGGGGCCGCCGCCGAGCTGGTCCGTGAACAAGATGCGGGCGGTGGCGGGCCGCAAGGTCGCGCGCCTGTACGCGTGCGCACCAGGGGAGTTGGCGCGTTTCGTGCCCGCGGAGGAGTCGACGGCACAGGCGGGCGACAGTTCGTTCAGCCTGTTCTCGCGGGCGGTGCGGGAGGTGCTGGTCTCGCACGAGGGGCCGTTGAACCTGGACGAGTTGCGGGCCGGAGTGCAGGAGCGGGTCAGCGCGCTGCACCGCGAGCACCGGAAGCCGGGCAGGCCGCAGGAGGTCCGGGTCCTCACCGAGGCCGTGCACACGGAGTTCGAGGTCGCCGGGGCGCTGAGGGCGCCCGTCGTGCCTGTCGTGCCGGTCGTGTCCGTCGTCGTCTCCGTCGACAACACGCCGACAGCGGTCCCGGAACTCCCGCAGGTGGCCAAGGACCCCGCCAAGCTGATGGCGGACGCCGTGCACCAGGTCGTCACCACCGGCCGGACGGAGTACCTGGAGGAGTTCGCCGTCGTCGGGTCGGCTGCTGAGCTGCTGAAGCTGAGCGGCCTGGCGATGCTCGGTACGGCGGTCGACGCGATGTGGACGGCGGCGGCGCATCGACGGCCCGTGGAGCCGCTGGTCGAGCTGACGGTCGCCCTCCACGGCGCCGATGAGGTCGAGCGCGCGGTCTGGCTGGTCGGCTCGGCGGTCGCGGCTCGCCCGGCGGAGGACCTGCTCGGGCTGCTTGACGCGCTGGAGGCGGCGGGCCTACGGGCTCAGGCGGACGGACTGGTGCGGACGGTTGCCGCAGCCGGGGATCCGCGCACGACGGAGCACCTGCTCGTCCTGCTGGCCGAGGCCGGGCGGGAGCAGCACCGGGCCGCCGTGCTGTCGGAGATCGCCGCCGGGCCGATGGCTCGGCTCGTCGCGTGGCTGGCGGCCGGGCAGGCCCGGTCGGGCTTCGACGAGGACGCCGCGTTCGTGCTCCGGGTGGCCGTGACCGGGCGGGACGACCGGGACCTCCTCATGACCGAGCTGCGCCGCATCGGTCAGGACGGGCATCTGCGTACGGTCCACGAGGCGGCTGGGCACCTCGAACTCCCGGTGCTGTACGCCCTGTTGGTCTGCTTGCACAAGGCGGGGGCGGACGAGGACGGCAGGGCCGTCACGAGGTGCGCGGTCGAGCCGCTCCGCCCGGCGGCCGCGGCCCAGCTGGCAGCCTTCCTCCGGGCGACCGGACTGGTGGATCTGTTCGGACGGGTCCTCACGGCGCTGTGCCGGTCGAACGTCGAGGAGGTGGCGGAATTCCTCCTGGAGGCACGGAACGAGCCGGACCTGGTCGGCGAGGCACTGACGGTACTCGCGGAACGCCTCCCCGTCACGGCGATCGATCGGCTGGCCGCGGAGCTGAGCGTCCGCCAGCCCGCCACGGCCGTCGCCCTCCGGCAGAAGGCGCTCGACCTGCGCCCCATGGCCGACCTGCTGGTCCTGCTGGAGCACGCGAGCGACGCGAGGCGGTCCACGATGCTGGAGCAGCTGGCGTCGAGCGACCGGCCGGCGAGCGAACTCGCCGAACTCGTCGAGATGCCGGGCCGCCCCCGGCTGCGCAGGCGGACGGGTGCCCAGGTGGCGGCCTGCCTCCTCGCGCGCGACGACTCGGCGCTGAAGGGCGTGCTCGCCGAACTCCTCGGCCGGGGCTGGCAGGCGGGTACCAGGCTGCTGTTCGCCCAGATCGTCGTCGGTGCGGATGCACGGGCACAGGTCGACATCATCGAGTGGCTTCACGGGGCGGGACACGGGGAGCACGCCCGCTCGCTGCTCGACCGCATCGGTGAGGAGCGGGGCGCGGCCCACCAGAGGTTCGTGGCCGAGCGGCTCCTGACCGGCGGGCAGCCGGAACTCGGCATGCACGTGGCGGTCGCCGCGGCCG
The DNA here is from genome assembly GCF_042884005.1 of Kitasatospora sp. NPDC058162. Lineage (NCBI taxonomy): Bacteria > Bacillati > Actinomycetota > Actinomycetes > Kitasatosporales > Streptomycetaceae > Kitasatospora > Kitasatospora sp. NPDC058162. The sequence goes on along the minus strand of NZ_JBHVUS010000001.1, from coordinate 200,606 downwards.
GGACGTGGCCCACCCGCGATCTGCTCCGGTTGGCTCGGCGTCCGGCCCCGGAGGGCGGGGCGACTGCTCGAGCAGCCGCGTTCCTGCTCACCCGGGCCGTGCAGGTGCGGACGCCCGAGCTGGCGGCGGAACTCCTGCTCGCCGTCGACACCGAACCGGAGGAGGACGGCCCGGTACCGGTCGACCAGGTCGACCAGCTGCTCGGCGAGTACCTGACGGCGGGCCCGCTGACCGAGGCCGTTCCCCGGATCACGCACCTGCGGGACGCGAGGCCCGGGAGCCGCGTGGCCCTGGGCGTCTCCGCGTGGGTGCGCGCGCATGCCTGCGCGCTGTTCCAGGAGGCCTGGCGGGCAGGGTCGGCGGAGGCCGTCGAGTGCCTGCTGGCCGTGTACGGGGACGGCGGTGCGGTGGGGCCGTTGGAACTGGAGATCCTGCTGACGGAGTTGCGGGGTTCGGGCGGCGGGAGCGCGGCGGACTTCGTCCGGGACACGGCGGTGCGCTCGCAGCGGCCGGAGGTGGTGGCCGCGTTCCTGACGATGTTCCAGGCGAGCTACCCGGACGACTTCGTGGCGGCCTGCCAGGTCGTGGGTGACCGCCCGGTGGCCGAGGTCGCGTCGGTGCTGGTCGGCCTCGCCGGGGCGGCCGGCGCGGTCGAGGACTCCCACTGGACGGCGGCGGTCGGCGGGCTGCTCCTCGACGTGGACCGGCGGGGACCGTCGCAGATCGCCGGGATGCTGGACGGCCTGGCCGCCGGGCTGGATCCGGGGCGGGCGGTCGAGCTGGTCGAACACGTCACTCGGGGCGGGGCAACGCCGCTGACGACAGGGGTCCTCCTCCGCGCACTCGCGCGGGCGAAGGACGCCTTCGCCGTCTGGACCGGCCTGATGGCCCTGGGTCGGTTCGACCGCGCGGCGGCCCTGCTCGACCAGGCCCCGGCGGGCACGGACGTGGGGGTCTGGTACCGGGACCTGCTCGCCTCGTCGACGGCGCTCGACCGGTCGGCGCTGCTGCGTTCGCTCGGAGCCGATCGTCCTGTTCCCGAGATCGTCGCCTCGCGGGGACCGGCCAGGGCCCTCCTGGCGACGGCGGTGCTGTTCCGGCCGCCGGCGGTGGTCGCCGAGTTGCTGGCCCGGTCGCCGGCGCCGGAGCTGCGGCGGATCCTGGGTGTCGCGCGGCCGGTGCCCGAACTCGTCCTGGTGATCGGCAGACTGATGGAGTGCGGTCAGCGCGACGACGCCGCCCGGATCGTCGACGCCGTCCTCTCGGACGAGACGCCCGCTCGGGTCGGCGAACTCCTGGAGACCACCCCGAGGCACGTGCCGGGGCGCCCGGTGGGAGCGATCTGGGTGGTCGCCGACCTGACCATGCGTGCGGGGACCACGGCAAGGCTCGTCCGCGCGCTGCTGGACGCCGGGTACGGGTTCGCGGTCGAGCGGCTGGTCGACCAGCTGACGGTCGCGGCGACCGGTGCCAAGGGCGCGGCGGCGCTGATCCAGCGGCTCGCGGTGACCGGTGTGGCACCCGAGGTCCGTGATCGGCTGACCAGGGGTTTCTGCGAGCACCGACCGGACGAGGCCGTTGCCCGGTTCCTGCACCACCTCGACCGCCTCCGGGCCGGGGAGGATCTCGACCAGGCGGTCGCGGCCGTGGCCGGGAGACGTCGGGCGGGTGCGATCTGCTCGACCCTGATGGAGATGGGCAACGGGGAGCTGTCCCGGCGGATCGAGGTCACGACCGGAGGAGGGCGGGCCGACGCCCCGCCGTCGAAGGGCTGGTTCCGCAGGAAGGGCTGACGGCTGACGGGCGCTCGGGGGTGTGCTTCAGAGGAGCTGACACAGGGCTTGGACGCGTCGGTAGGTGACCGCGGTCGGCGAACGGTTGCCGGGGTTGGTGGCGCGGGCGGCCGGTCCTGCCGCGGATGCGGGCAATGGCGTCCAGGAGTGGTAGGAGCCGGGTGACGTCGTGACGGTCTGCTCAACGAGCGCGCAGACGCACGGACATGGGCACCGCGTGGTTCTGTCAGCTCCTCTCAGCAGGTCTGCTGGTAGCCCAGGTTCGGGACGTACGCGGTCCAGTCCGGGGCGGGGAGGCCGCCGCCCGCGCGGGTGCAGGCCAGTTCGTGGGCGCGATCGCGCAGGCCGTCGAGGGCGTCGAGGTCGTTGATGTTGACGATCCCGTCCTCGGCGGCGGAGAGGAGGGTCTTCCCGTCCGGGGCGACCGCGACCGCGGTGATCGAGCCGGTCCGGGTGCTGGTGCCGCCGAGGTCGTAGGGCTGGACGGGGTTGGTCACGTCCCAGAGGACCACCGTCCGGTCGGCGCTCCCGGAGACGAGGGTGTGGCCGACCGGGCTGAAGGCCAGCGTCCGCACCCCGTTGTTGTGACTGGTCAGGGGTTGGCCGAGGCGGTGGGTCTCGGCCGGCCGGGTGGTGTCCCAGAGCATGACGGTGGCGTCCAGGCTGCCGGTCGCGAGGGTGTGTCCGTCGGGGCTGAACGCCAGCGCGACGACCCAGTTGGTGTGGCCGTCGAGCTGGCGCAGTTGCTGCGGGTGGGCGGGGTCCTCGGTGTCCCAGAGGATCACCGTCCCGTCCCAGCCACCGGTGGCCATGGTGTGCCCGTCGGGGGTGAAGGCCACGGCGGCGACGGTGTTGCGGTGGCCGGTGAGCGGACGGCCGACCGGGCGGGGTTGGGCCGGGTCGGAGGTGTCCCAGAGCTGGGTGGTGCCGTCTCCGCCGACGGTGCTGAGGAGGTGCCCGACCGGGGCGAAGGCGAGCGCCTGGACCCCGCCGGTGTTGGCGGTGAACTGCCTCAGCTGCCGGAGGTGGTGGGGATCGGTGGTGTCCCAGAGGAGGACGGTGCTGTCGAGGCTCCCGGTGGCCAGCAGGTGACCGTCCGGGCTGAAGGCCATGGCGTCCACCGAGGCCGACTGCCCGGTCAGGGCGGGGGAGAGCTGGACCGGCTTCTCCCGGTTGCCGAGGTCCCAGAACAGCGTCGAGCCGTCGCCGTCGCCGGTGGCCAGCGTGCGCCCGTCCGGGCTGACCGCGAGCGAGGCCACGATGTCGGAGCGGACGCCGAGGCGGCTGAGCAGCCTGGTGCGGGAGCCGGTTCCCGCGGAGTCCCAGAGGATCACGGTGCCGTCGGTGCTGCCGGTCGCGAGCAGCCGGGAGGCGTCGCCCGGTTGGTCCGGCGGGGAGCTGAAGGCGGCCGCGAGCGACCAGTTGGCCCGGCCCAGGGTGGTGCCGCCGATCTGGCGGGGGTTCGCGGGGTCGGTGGTGTCCCAGGCGCTGGTGGTGTGGTCGCTCTCGGCGACGTCGATCCGGTGGGCGCCGACGGTCAGGGCCCGCACCGGGGTGTTGCGGTCCGGGAGTTGGCCCAGCGGGCGGGGGCCGGCCGGGTCCTCGGTGTTCCACAGCTGCACCTGGCCCCAGTCGTCGCCGACGGCCAGGGTGTGCCCGTCCGGGGTGAAGCCGAGCGCGGTGACCTGGTCGCTGCGGCCCTTGAGCGGTCCGCCTAGGGCCTGCGGGGCCTTCGGGTCGCCGACGTCCCAGAGCAGGACGGAGGTGTCCGCCCCGCCGGCCGCCAGGACCCGGCCGTCCGGCCGGAAGGCGAGCGCGTCGACCCGGCCGGAGTGTCCGGTGAGCGGCTTGCCGAGTGACTGCGGCTGGTCGGGTCGGCTCAGGTCCCACAGCCAGACGCCGCCGTCGCCGCCGCCGGCGGCCAGGGTGCGTCCGTCCGGGGCGATGGCGAGGCTCGCGACGCCGTTCGGTCCGGTGAGCGGGGTGCCGAGCGGACGGGGGTGGTCCGGTGCGCCGACGTCCCAGAGCAGGACGTGGCCGTCCGCGCCGCCGACGGCCAGGGTGTGCCCGTCCGGGGTGAAGGCGACCGTGTAGAGCCCGTGCGGGTTCACCGGCAAGGGCTCGCCGAGTCGGCTGGGGTGGTCCGGGTCGGCGGTGTTCCAGAGGGTCAGGGTGCCGTCCTCGGCGGCGGCGGCCAGGAGCCGGCCGCCGGGGGCGAAGGCCAGGCCGACGACCGTGCCGCGCGGACCGGTCAGGGTGCCGGTGTAGGGGGTGAGCAGGGTGCTGAGCAGGTTGGCCGTGCTCTGCGGGGTGTGGTGCAGGGTGTCAGCGGCGATGCCCAGCCGCAGGGCCAGCTGGGGGGAGCTGCCGCGGGCGGTGTCCGCCTGGCTGAGCAGGGCCAGCGCGGCGGCCTCGCGCTGGCGCCGCAGGGCCTGCTGCTGTCCCTGGTAGGCGAGGCCGGCGGCGATCAGCGCGATCACCAGCAGGAGCGCCAGCGCCCCGGTGATGCCGTTCCGGATCCGCCGTCGCCGCTGGTCCGCCCGCACGCTGGCGGCGAGGAACTCGCCGGCGAGCCGCGCGGTCCCGCCGTTCGGCCCGGGCGCGCTCCGCCCCCGGCCGGCGACCGGCCGGCCGGTCGCCGGTCCGTCGTCCAGGCGGCGGGCGAGTTCGAGCGTGGCGCCCCGGTAGAGCACTCCGGTGTCCCGCCCGGTGCGTTCCCACTCCTCCGCGGCCTCCAGCAGTTTCTGCTGGACCAGCAGGTCGGCCCGGCCGCTGTCGATCCAGCCGCGCAGTCGTCGCCAGGCGCGCAGCAGCGCCTCGTGGGTGATCTGCGCGGTGTCCCCGTCCAGGGTGATCAGGCGGGCCCGGGCGAGTGCGTCGCGCGCGGTGTCGATCGCGGCGGCCTCGGCCGGCGGGCGCTCGGCCCGCAGGTCGGCGAGGTCGACGCGGCGTCGGGTGTCCTCGGTGGACTCGCCGATCCGGACCATCCGGAGCAGCAGCAGCCGGGCGGCCTGCCGGGCCTCCGGGCTCAGCACCTCGTAGGCGAGGTCCGCGTGCCGGGTGACGGCCTCCCAGATGCCGCCGGTGGCGCTGTACCCGGCCAGGGTCAGGGTCCGCCCGGCCCGGCGGCCCCAGGTGAGCCAGAGCGCGTACGCGAGCAGCGGCAGGGTGCCCCCGGAGAAGTCGCCGCCGGAGAGGTTGCCGCCGGTGCGCAGGTCGCGCAGGAGGGTGTCGGCGAGGCCCGGCTCCAAGGTGAGGCCCGCGAGCTCGGCGGGTTTCTCGATCGCCTCGCGCAGTTGCCCGGGGGTCATCGGCTCGACCGTGACCTGGCGCTCCTTGAGCGCGTCGACGAGTTCGGGGTAGGCCATGCAGGCCGCGTAGAAGTCCGCCCGGATGCCGAGCAGCACGGTCGCCGGGGGCGCGGCGCCCGCACCGGCTGCCGCTGTACCGGCTCCCGCTGTACCGGGTTCCGTGGCACCGGCTCCCGCGGCACCGGTGGGTGGTCGGCCCGCCGCGGCGCACAGGGCCGTGACGAAGGCGCGCCGTTCCGCCTCGTCCTGGCAGGCGGTGAACAGCTCCTCGAACTGGTCCACCACCAGGAGCAGCCGTCCGCCGGGCACGTCGCGTCCGTCGGCCAGGCGGTGCAGGGCGCGGCGGACCAGCGCGGCCGCACCGGCCGGGTCGGTGCGGAGCCCGTCCAGGACCGTGGCCCGCGGGAGGCCGGCCGGTTCCGCGAGCAGGGCGGCCAGGGCGTCCAGCGGGTGTTCGCCGGGGGTGAGGACCAGTTGCGGCCAGGTGCCCGCCCCGGGGACGCGCAGTTCACCGCGTTTGACTGCGGGCAGCAGGCCGGCCCGCAGCAGGGAGGACTTCCCCGCGCCGGACAGCCCCACCAGGGCGATCGGCCCGCCCGTACCCGACCAGCCCGCCAGCTTGTTGAGCACCTCGACGGTCAGCTCGCCGCGGCCGAAGAAGTACCGGGCGTCGTCCGCCGTGAACGGTCCCAGCCCCGGATAGGGGCAGACCGGCTGCTCCGCCGGGCCGGTGGTCGACGGGCCGCCGCCGGGGAGGACGGCCGGTGGCGGGGCCGCCGTCGGGTTGGCGGCCAGCACCAGGTCTCCGGCCCGGCCGCTGAGCTGGCGCTCCGGCGCGGGCAGCCCGAGCAGGGGCAGGACGCGGCGCAGGTGGCGGTAGCCGGCCTCCAGGGTCAACTCGGCGGGCCCGCCCGGCTCGCCCTCGCGCAGGTAGCGCAGGAGCTCCCCGGTGAACGCCGTGTAGGGCTGGTCCGGGAGGCTGAGCGCCTGTTCGTCGCGCGAGGCCGAGGTGAGCAGGTAGGTGCCGCCGAGCGCCGCGAGTGCGAACCCGTCGCTGGCGGCGGTGCCGAAGGAGCCGCGGGCGCGCCCGGCGAAGCAGCAGTCCAGCACCACGATGATCGACCCGGCCCGGCAGTTGCTGAACGCCTCCCGCAGGGCCTGGTACGGGAGCGCCTTGAAGGCCAGCCCCTCGGCGACGTCGTCGGTGGCGGCGGTCGCCAGGTACAACTCGTTGCCGGGGCTGACCAGTCCGTGGCCCACGTAGTAGACCAGCAGCACGTCCTCGGCCTCGCGGGCCGCCGCCACCACCGCGTTGCCGAACTCGATCGGGTCGCGCGGGTCGATCAGCGGGGTGAGCAGGTTCTCCGGGCGCAGACCGCAGGTCTCCACCAGGACCCGGCCGACCTCGCGGACCGTGGCGGCCACCGCGGGCACGTCGGGGAGCCGCGAACCCGGCGCGTGCTGCCCGGTTCCGACCAGCAGCGCCCGCGAGCCCGGCGAGGCGAGCGCCGTGCGCGGCAGGCCGCCGGAGGCGCCCGGGGTCACCGCGCGGCCTGCCCGTCCTCGACGCCGGGGGCGGTCCGCTCGGCGGCGGCCTGAGGGCTGCCGTGGCCGTCGCCTTGACCGTTGCCGTTGCCGTTGCCGTTGCCGTTGCCTTGGACGGTGCCCTGGTCGAGGGAGCGGGCGAGCTCCGCCGCCAGCTGCCGTACCTCGGGTGCCTCCAGCGCGCTGACGTGGGTGGCGCTGAGCTCGGCGACCGTTCCGTCGGGCCGGGTCACCTTCACTGAGACGTTGCCCCGCTGCCGCCGGATCCAGGAGATCAGCACGCTCGCCACCGCGGTCGCCACACCGCCGGGCCCGAGTGCCACGGTCAAGGTGTCCAGTACGGATCCCAGTGTGCCCGGCTCCGGCGGCGCCTCGGCCAGTTGCACCCGGCCGCGCAGTCGGTCCTCCTCGATGAGCCACTGCCGCAGCGACCGCAGTTCGTCGGTCGAGCCGGTTCCGTCGATCCTGATGCGGGCCAGGTCATCCATGGTGTCCCCCAGTTTCCTTCAGCCGCAGTGACATTGACATTCTGTCAGGTGCCTTTCAGCTCTGCGGGGTGAACGGGGTGACCGTCCGGGGAGCTGCGGAGGGAGGGTGGCGGCGTCGCCGCTCAGGTCCGGGCCGCACGCCGGACCGTCGCACCGGACCGGGCCGTGGTGCGGCCCGGCAGCGCCGCGGCCCGGACGGCCAGGCCGATGGTGCGGGTCAGCAGCATGGCCACCGCCATGAAGATCAGAGCGTCGGTGATGGCGGCGCCGGTGACCTGGTGGGAGGCGCACCAGCGGGCCAACTGGTCGGGGAACCAGTGGTAGCAGCCGTAGGAGAAGGCCGCGCGGGCACCGATGACCAGGACCCACAGCAGCGCGTAGCCCCAGCCGGCGCGGCTGACCGGCTCGCCGGTCTGCGGGTTGCGGTACACCCGGAACAGCGCGAGGGCGACGAGGCCGCCGAGCAGTCCGGCCGCGGCGCCGACCAGTTCGACGGCCAGCCCGTTGCCGTGGGTGACGACCGGGGCGATGAACAACGGAATCAGGCCGGCCGCGACGGCGATCGGCCGCAGCACGCGCAGCACGCCGATCTTGCGGTGGCGGCCGAGATCGCTGTGCAGGGTGGCGGCCAGGACGGCGCCGTTGACCAGCTCGGCCTGGGTCAGTTCGGTGAACAACGCATGCTCCTCGGGGACTGGGCCGCGACCGTCGCGGCCCTCCTCCAAGGTCGCGTTCGGCGGCCCCGGACGGATCGGCCCACGGTGGGAGATCCGGGAGGAGGCGGGACGGCGGCTCCTCAACCCCTGGGTGGAGCCGCGCGCCGCAGCCCGCTGCACCCGGCCGGACCCCACGCACGGGCCGGACCGGGGGCGGTCAGAGACGTGGGGACGGGACGGAGAGCTTTCGCAGGGCCCTGGCCACGTGGTTCTCGACCGTCCTGGCGGACAGGTGCAGGGCGGCCGCGATCCGGCGGTTGGTCAGGCCGGTGGCGGCGAGTTCGGCGACCTCCCGCTCGCGGGGGAGAGTCCGGGGTGGCGGGCCGGCCGGAGCACGGAGGCGTGAGGGTGCGCAGGCGGGAGCGGACGCGGGCGGCGTCGTGGGTGGCGCCGGTCAGCCCGTCGAGGACCTCCCGGTCCGCGACCCGTCGGCCGTCCTCCGGGGGCGGCGCCATTTTACGGCGCCCCCGTGCGACACTTCCACGCGATCGCGTCGATCACCTGCCGGTGATCACGCCTCGGTGATCGGTCCGGCAACAGCGGCTCTGTCCGCGTCTACTATGCATCGGTCTACGACACACATCAACCGACGATCAGATGATCCGCAGGAAACGCCCTGGCCTGTGCCGTTGCCTCGGGGTCGACGGCAGGTGTGCGGGTGCGGCGGAGGGGGGTCGCACCGTCGGGGTCGGCCGGTTCGAGATCGATGGCGCGGCGTAGCTGTTCCATGCGTTGGGGCAGGGGGTGCCAGCCGGGTTCTGCGGCCATGTCGATGTTGAGGTCGTGGATTGCGCGGGCGTAGGCGCGGGCCAGGCCGCGGAAGTGCAGGGGCAGGCCGGGACGGGGGTGGCCGCTGGGGGCGATGCTCACCCACAGGGCGTCGGTGGTCTCGTTGCCCGGGCCGACGGGCCGGGTGGCGTCGCGTGCGACGAGGTGGCTGCGGACGGTGAGCCAGTGGCGCATCGCGGCCCGGGTGGAGCCGGACAGGCCGACCGTCATGGTGGTGGGCGTGGTGCGCGGGTTGCGGTGCTGCGGGAGGTGGGTGAGGCGGATCGTGCCGTGGTGCAGGTCGACGTCGTCCGTGCGCAGGGCGCAGAGTTCGCCGGCGCGGCAGCCGGTGTCCAGCACGGTGCCGATGATCGCGAGGATCCGGCTGCGGGACTCCGATTGGCCGGGGCGGGCGGAGTGTTCGAGGTGGCCGAGCAGGATGCTGCGGGGGCGGGCGGTGACCACGGGCCGGAGCTCGACCGGGGGCGTGTTGCGGTTCGGGAGCGTGACGGTGATGCGGGCCAGGGCACCGAGGATGCGGAGGCAGTCCTCGCGGACGCGCATGGAGGCGGGTGAGGCTTGGCCCGGTCGTGTGGCGGACTTGCGCCGCAGCAGGCCCTGTTCGGCGGCTGTGAGGTAGTCGGCGAGGGTGTCCGGCGCGAGGAGCAGGGCGAGTGAGCCGACGGCCGTGGGTGCGATCGCGCCGCGCTCCAGGGCGGTGCGCAGTTCGCCCGCGACCCAGCGCAGTTGCTTCGCCCGGGACCTGCCGGTCGGGGGTTCGCAGGCGCGCTCGACGAGGGCGTCCAGCGCCTCGACCGAGGGTGCTGCTGTCGTCGGGGCGTCCGCCATGAGGTCACCCTAGCGCCGGGTCGGGGCGGGTCGGCGGGCTCTTTCCGGCAGACGGGGCTGGGAATGTCCCGCAGGGCCCGGGTCTAATAACTGGCTTGAATCAAGATCGTCGGTGAGGGTAACGGACGGCATGGTTGCTGTCTTCTCCGGCCCGCGCCGCTCCGGTGGTGACCGTCCTTCGGCAGCCGGCGAGGGGACCGTGGCAGGGCCTCCGCCGGTTCTCGCGGCGGCACCCGACGATGACTTCTCGGGCGCCGTGAGTGCTCCGGCCTTTCCTGATGGATCGTCAGCGAACTCAGCATTGAGTCAGCAATGGTGTCCTGTCAGGCCCTGTCGCGGATGGTCGAACGGTGTCATGCATCGAGTGCGGAACCGAGTGTCGGCCGGGATGCTTCGGGGTGAGCGCAGGGAGGCTCCGGCTCGGGGGTGCGGTCGACCTGTTCGCCGCACCCCCGATTGCGTAACACGCAGGTCAGCGGGTGCGGCCGCGGGGCTTGAGCGGGGTCCCGGGGAGTTCGGGGGCGGGGAGGCGGTCGCCCGGGTAGCCGTGGACCTCGCCGAAGCGGTCGGTGGCGGCCTGCCAGTCGGCGCGGGCCCGGGTGATGTCCTCCTGGGAGCGGCCGATGAAGTTCCACCACATGACGATCTGCTCCTCGAAGGGCGTGCCGCCGAGGAGGATGAGCCGGGCCGGGGCGTCGGCGGTGTTGGTGAGGGTCAGGGTGGTGGGGCCGGGGGCGAGGTAGCCGAGGTCGCCGGGGTGGAGGTCGGTGTCGGCGAGGCGGATCTCGCCGTGGTCGACGAGGACGCCGTGCTCGAAGGCCGGGTCGACGGTCAGGGTGACGGTGGCGTGCGGGGTGAGGGTGAGCTCGGCGCCGAGGAGCGGGGTGAAGGTCGGGACGGGGGAGGTGCGGCCGGCCAGGGTGCCGAGGAAGACGCGGGCCTCGCCGCCGTCCAGGGCGACGGGCTCGGGCACGTGGTGGTGGAAGTCCCGTGCGGTGGCGCGGTGTTCGTCGGGCAGCACGACCCAGAGCTGGACGCCGTGCAGCACGGTGGTCGCAGGGGTGGAGACCTCGGAGTGGCAGATGCCGTGGCCGGAGGTCATCAGGTTGAGCTCGCCCGGGCGGACGAAGGCGTGGACGCCGAGACTGTCCCGGTGCTCGATCTCGCCGGTGAAGAGCCAGCTCACGGTCTGCAGGCCGGTGTGGGGGTGCGGGGCGACGTCCATGCCGCCGGTCAGGGCGACGTCATCGGGGCCGTAGTGGTCGACGAAGCACCAGGCGCCGATCAGCCGGCGGGAGCGGTGCGGCAGGGTGCGGCGGACGGTCATCGCGCGCGGCCCGCCGAGCGGGACGTCCCGGGGGGACAGGACCTCGACGTACGGGCGGTCCTGCGACTCCAGGGGCTCCTGCGGCTGAGCGGCGGGGCGCGGCTCGGTCTCGGCGGTGCTCACGGCTGTGATCCCTCCCGGGGGTGATGCCTAGTAGGTAGTTCTATATTCAACTATTATGGCATGGCAGAGTGTCGAAGTGTCGAACGGCAGCGAGCCGGGCCGACGGCGGCAACGGGAGTCTAGGAGTCCAGGTGAGTGACGTGACGGTGGTTCCGGCGGAGCGACGGGTGTTCATCGACAAGCAGAGCCCCAAGGCCTACAAGGCGCTGCTCGCCGCCGCGGAGGCGGCCCGGGAGGCCGCGGCCGAGGCCGGGCTGGATCGGCGGCTGGTGGAGCTGGTCAACCTGCGGGTCTCCCAGATCAACGGCTGCGCCTTCTGTCTGCACGTGCACACCCGGGCCGCGCTGCGCGAGGGCGAGACCACCCAGCGCCTGGGCGTGCTCCCGGCCTGGCGGGACACCGAGCTGTTCACCGCCCGGGAGCGCGCGGCGCTGGCCCTGGCCGAGGCGACCACGAACCCGGCGGACGCGGCGCTGCAGGCGGCCGCCTACGGGGCTGCGCGGGAGGTGTTCAGCGAGGACGAGCTCTCGGCGGCGATCTGGGTGGCGATCACGATCAACTCCTTCAACCGGGTGTCGATCATGAGCAAGCACCCGGTCCGCCCGACGCCGGGGCTCTGACGTCCCGGGGTTGACATCTCGGCCGGGGCTTCGGGCGGGCCTGCCGGGGCTTTGGGTAGGCCGGTCGGCCTCCCCCGTTCGGCGTAGTGCCTACGTTTGTGGGAGTACGACCGGTTCCTCCCGGTGGAGGATGACGGAGCATCAGGTCGGCGGTGAGGCTGTGAACTCGTAGGCGGGCGGAGGTCCGCCGTGGACGAGGGGGTCGCATGGCACGTCGTACGAGTTCCGTGATGGTGGTGGCAGCGGCGGTCTGCCTGGCGCTCGCCGGGCCGGTCGTCTCGGCTGGCGCCGTCGAGCAGGGCACGGTCGAGCCGGGCGCCGTCGCGCAGCCTGTCGCCGCGCCGCCCGCCGCCGACCGGGTCGAGGGGCCCGAGGGTGCCGCACGGATGGCCGCGCTGCGGGCGGTGACGGACGCCGGGGCGGCCGCGGCGATCGCCGAGGTCCGTGGCGAGGGCGGTGTCTGGCGCGCGGGTACGGGCGTCGCCGACCTGGCGACCGGCGCCCCGGTGCGGGTGGACGGGCGGTTCCGTGCCGGGAGCATCACCAAGGTGCTCACCTCCACCACCGTGCTGCAGCTGGTGGGGGAGGGCCGGCTCGGCCTGGACGACCCGATCGAGCGCCACCTGCCGGGGGTGGTCCCCGACGGAGGGCGGATCACCGTCCGTCAGCTGCTCAACCACAGCTCCGGCCTGTGGGATCCGACCAACGAGCCGGGCGGACTGTTCCCGCACACCACGGATCCTGCCGTGATCCGTGACTGGCTCGACCAGGGCGGGCTGACCCGCAGCATCACCCCGGCGCAGGTGGTGGCCGCCTCGGTGGCGCACGCGCCCAACTTCCCGCCGGGGGCGAAGTTCAGCTACTCCAACGTCAACTACACCCTGCTCGGCATGATCATCGAACGGGTCACCGGCCACGGCTACGCCCAGGAGATCACCGCGCGCATCCTGCGGCCGCTGGGGATGACCGGTACGTACTTCCCCGGCTCGGCCACCGACATCCGGGGCCCGCACGCCCACGGCTACTGGACGCTCGCCGAGGGCCCGGCGCCGGAGGACCGCAGCGACCGGGACGTCACGGTGGAGAGCGTCACGTGGGCGAACTCCGCAGGAGAGCTGATATCCACCCTGGCCGACCTGAACCGCTTCGAGCGGGCCCTGGTGGGCGGCCGGCTGCTGTCGCCCCAGCTGATGCGGCAGATGACGACCACCATCCCGGTGGAGGTCGACGGCAAGCCCTCGGCCCTGGCGTACGGCCTGGGGCTGGCCCGGCTGGAGCTGTCCTGCGGGCCGGTGTACGGGCACGACGGCGGGATGCCCGGATTCAGCTCGCAGCTCTGGAGCTCGGGCAGCCGGCAGGTCGCGATGTCCGTGACGTCCAGGGGCGACGAGCCGCAGGCCGTCCGGCAACTCGCCGCGCAGGGCGGGTTCCTGGAGGAGGCCTTCTGCGGCAACCACCAGGGCGGGGGTGCTGCCCGGCCGATGCTCCGCTGAGCCCACGACCGCCGGCGCCCGCACTGCACCGGAGGCTCGTCCGCCCGCCAGAATGAGGCTCCGAGTAGAGCGGAGCACCCCGTTCGACGGCGGGTGCCCGGAGCCAGGGGAGGGGGAGCGCGTGTGAACGTGGCCGGAGGGCTGGTCGAGGGCCGGTTCCGACTCGCGGCGCCGCTGGGGCGCGGCGGCATGGGGGAGGTGTGGCTGGCCGACGACCTCAGGCTCGGCCGGCGGGTGGCGGTCAAGTTCCTGCCCCGGGGCCTGGACCCGGACGAGGACGAGGAGTCGGTGGCCCGCTTCCACCGCGAGGCCGAGGTGGCCGCCGGGCTCCAACACCCCGGACTGGTCCAGGTCTTCGACAACGGCGAGCAGGACGGGCAGCTGTACCTGGTGATGGAGCTGCTGCACGGCCGGAACCTGCGGACCGTGCTGCGCGAGGACGGGCCGCTGCCGGTGCGCCGGGCCGTCGAGCTGGCCGCGCAGACCGCCGAGGCGCTGTCCTGCGCCCACCGGGCCGGCATCGTCCACCGGGACGTCAAGCCCGCCAACCTGATGCTGCTCCCGGACGGCCGGGTGAAGGTCTGCGACTTCGGCCTCGCCGGATACCTCCACTCGGCCACCGGCCTGACCCGCTCGGGCGTCGTCATGGGCACCCCCGACTACATGTCCCCCGAGCAGTGCCGGGGCCGGTCGGTGGACGAGCGGGCCGACCTGTACGCGCTCGGCTGCGTCCTGCTCGCGCTGCTCACCGGGCAGCCGCCGTTCCCGGGCCACCGGGCGGTCTGGCCGCTGCTCCAGGACCACATGCGGACCCCGCCCCCGCGGCTGTCCGAGCGGCGTCCGGGCGTACCGGCGGCGCTGGACGGCCTGGTCGCCGAGCTGCTCGCCAAGGACCCGGCGGACCGCCCGCGCTTCGCCGCTGAGGTCGCGGACCGGCTCAGGGCGCTGCTCGAACCGAGCACCCCGCCCCGGGCCAGCGCCGCACCCGCCGGCTCGGGGTACCGGATCGAGGTGTTCCAGAACCAGTACAAGCTGCCGGACGCGACCGATGCGGACGCGGTCCTGACCGTGCACGGCGCGGCGCTCGACCCGGCGGACGCGGCGGTCTCGGCGCCGCAGGCGCTGGTCTTCCTGGTCGGCCTCTCCGCGGGGCTGTCCCCGGCAGCCTTCCGCGCCGTGACCGACGCCGTCGCGGCCACCGTCGACGCCCTGGACGACGAAGTCTGGTTCGCCGTCGTCGAGGGCTCCGAGTACGCGCGGATGCTCTACCCCGACAGCAGGCGGCTGGTCCGCGCGACCCCCGGGACCAGGGCGGAGGCCCGGGCCGCGCTCACCGGGTTGGAGCCGCTGCGCGCGGCCGCCTTCGGCCGGTGGCTCCGGCTGGCCGACCAGCTCCTCGCCGGGCACCCGGACGCGGACCGCACCGCCGTGCTCCTGATGGACGGGCGGGACGACGCGGAGGAGCCGGCCGAACTCGCCGCCGTGCTCGCCTCCTGCACGGGCCGCTTCCGCTGTCACGTTCGCGGCATCGGGCTCAACTGGGAGGTCTCGCAAGGCCGTGCGGTCTCCTCAGCGCTGGCCGGCACCCTCGACCTCGTCCACCTGCCCGAGACGCCCGAGGCGGCCGCCGCACTGCGACGCGAACTCGGCGGGATCGTCCTCGGCAGCCGCCGGGCCCGTGGGCGCGACCTCGCGCTGCGCGTCACGACGGCCGCCGGTGCCGGGGTCGACTTCCTGAAACAGGTCGTGCCCGAGCTGGCGGACCTGACCGGAGCCGGGCACCCGGTCGGGCCGGGGGCGGCGGAGTACCGGGTGGACGTCCCGGACGGCAGGACCAGCGACTACCACCTGCGCGTGCTGCTGCCACCCGGCCCGGCCACCGCGGAGTTCACGGCAGCCGCTCTGGAGCTCGTCCAGCTCCCGCCGGCCGGAGACGGCCGGACCCTGGCCCGCGCCGAGATGCGGGTCGTGCCCACCACGGACTGGTGAGAGCGGACAATGGCGGACGTGACAGACATGACGCTCAACCTCTGGCGGCAGCCGCTCGGCCCGGTGGCCGCCGAGGTGCTCAGCTCGGTGTGGGACCGCAACGACCTGACCGTGCTCATCCTCGCCGAAGGCGCGCTCTCCGAACTCCCGCCCGGCATCAGCCGGTTGATGCGGCTGCGCACCCTCGACCTCGGCCACAACCTGTTCACCGAGGTGCCGGCCGAACTGACCCGGCTCACCTGGCTCCGGGACTTCCTCTACCTGCACGACAACCAGATCACCGAACTGCCGGACGACATCGGGAAGCTCACCGAACTGCGGTACCTCAACGTCGGCGAGAACCGGCTCACCGAACTGCCGTTCTCCATCGGCAAGATGACCGAACTGGTCGAACTCCGCGCCCAGCACAACCGGCTCGCCGCGCTGCCGGAGTCCATCGGCGCCCTCGGCGAGCTGCGCGAACTCTGGCTGCGCGGCAACGAGTTGACCAGCCTCCCGGCCTCCTTCGCGCTGCTCTCCGAACTGCGCGAACTGGAACTGCGGGAGAACGGGCTCGGCGAGCTCCCCGCCGTGCTCGCTGGGCTGCCGCGCCTGCGCCGCCTCGACCTCCGCACCAACGGGATCACCGAAGTGCCCGAGTGGCTGGCCGACCCGGCCGCGCTGCCCGCACTGGAGAAGCTCGACCTGCGGTGGAACGACGTCCAGGTGTCGGACAAGGTGCGGGAGGCGCTCGCCGAGCGCGGCTGCGCCCTGCTGATGTGAACCACCCGTGCTGTGAGCTCGCCCATAAAGATCAACACGCAGGTCGGGGAGCTGCTACCGTGGAAGGCATGAAGCGCGCTGCACTCGCCACGACGACGCCGGAAAGAGTCCCGGCGCGCTGACTGCTGACCAAGTCCGAAGCCCCGGGGCGAGTGCCTCGGGGCTTCGTCGTTCCCGGTCCCACTCGCCCGCACCATCCAGAGTGGAGACCACCCCCATGAACGAGCAGCCGAAGAACGAGCAGTCCAAGAACGGCAAGCCCCTGAACGAGCAGCCCGCCCAGCACCAGGCCGCGCACGACCACCGCAAGCTCGGCCGTGAGCTCGACCTCTTCGACACCGACCCGCTGATGGGCTCCGGCCTGCCGTACTGGCTGCCCGACGGCGCCGCGATCCGGCACACCCTGGAGGAGTTCATCCGCGGCCGCGAGCGTCGGGCCGGCTACCGCCACGTCTACTCGCCGGTGCTCGGCAAGCGCGAGCTGTACGAGATCTCCGGCCACTGGGACCACTACCGCGAGGACATGTTCCCACCCATGCAACTCGGCTCGGAGGAGATGGTGCTGCGCCCGAGCCTGTGTCCGCACCACGCGCTGATCTTCCGCTCCCGCCCGCACAGCTACCGGGAACTGCCGCTGCGGATGGCGGAGTTGGGCGGGATGTACCGCTCCGAGCTGTCCGGCGTGCTGGGCGGGCTGACCAGGGTGCGGGCGATCCAGTTGAACGACGCCCACGTCTTCTGCACCCCGGAGCAGGCCGCCGGGGAGGCCGTCGCCGCCCTGGAGCTGATCCGCGAGGCGCACCGTGCGCTCGGCATCGTGCCGGTCCGCTACCGGCTGTCGCTGCCGGGCGAGGGCGGTAAGTACGTGGCCGACCCGGAGCTGTGGAGCCGGGCCACCGCGCTGCTGACCGACGTGCTGGAGCGCTCCGGGGTGCCGTTCGAGGCGGCCGAGGGCGAGGCCGCGTTCTACGGGCCCAAGATCGACGTGCAGATCGCCGACGGGGCCGGGCGCGAGTTCACCCTCTCCACCGTCCAGATCGACTTCCACCAGCCCGAGCGCTTCAACCTGCACTACATCGGCCCGGACGGCGGCAAGCACCGCCCGGTGATGGTGCACCGCAGCGTGATCGGCAGCGTCGAGCGGGTGGTCGCCCACCTGATCGAGCTGTACGGCGGGGCGTTCCCGGCCTGGCTGGCGCCGGCCCAGGTGGTGCTGCTGCCGATCTCCGACGCCGAGGTGGCGCAGGCCGAGCGGCTGCGGCAGCGCTGCCTGGACCTCGGACTGCGGGCCGAGGTGGCCGGGCCGGAGCACGGCAGCCTGGGTGCCCGGATCCGCGAGGCCCGCTTGGTGCCCTACCAGGCGGTGATCGGGGCCAAGGAGGCGGTGGACGACCGGGTCGCGCTGCGGCTGCGGGACGGCCGCCGGCTGGAGCCGATGGCGGCGGAGGAGGCCTGGGCACGGATCGGCGCCCTGGTCGCGGACTGCAGTGCCGAGCTGTGGCGGGACGCGCCCGCCGGGTGAAGACGTGCCCGCCGGGTGAACCCTGGGCATCCGTACGACTAGTGCGATGCGCGGTGTGTCGGCGGGGTCGGGGGCGGCGGTCGCCCGTCGAATGGGCGGGGCGGCCGAGTCCCCGGCCGCCGCCGTCCCCGCCCTTCCGGAGGTGCCCGTGCGCAGACCGCGCAGATTCACCGCTCCCGTCCTCACCGCCTGCCTCGCCCTCGCCGGGGCGCTGGCCGCCGCCCCGGCGAGCTCGGCCGCACTCCGCCCGCTGCCGGTACCGGAGGTCCAGTACTGCGCCGCCGTCCTCGGACACCTGCCCGGCGCCGGCGCCGACGGCGTGTCGCCGGTGCTCGGCCGGGCCTGCTCGCCGGGCTCCCGCGCCGACGCGCTCGCCCTGGCCGACGGCCGCACCCGCACCGCCGAGCAGCCAGCCGACCGGACGCTGCTGCTGGAGGAGTTCAAGGACGCCGACTACCAGGGCGGCGTCATCTACTCCTTCTACGGCGACGCCGGGGGCTGTGACGGGACCGGCTACCACCTGATCAACTACATCAACGTGGCGCTGAACGTCTCCTCGATGAAGGGCTACAACAACTGCAACGCCGTCCACCTCTGGTCGACCCTCAGCGTGGAGAAGACCATGGACCTGCCCGCCTCCTACCTGGGCGCGAACTTCAACGACGCGGTCCGTGAGCTGCAGGTCTTCCACCGCTGAGCGCTGATGTCCGCCACTGTCGGTGCCGGCCGCCGGGGAGCGCGCGTTCCCGGCGGTCACGGTCAGTCAGTAGGACTGCAGCTCGATCAAGTGCCCCTCGGGGTCGCGCAGATGGGCGCTGCACAGGTTCGGGCCCCACTCCGGGCGGTCGGTGGCCGGGGCGGCGAGGACGCCGCCGTACCCGAGGCAGAGGGTGAGCGCCTCGTCCACGTCGTCGACCCGGAAGACCAGCATCGCGGTGTCCTGGGTGGGGGTGGCCGGGCGGGCGGGCAACCCGGCGGTGCCCAGGGTGGCGGACATCGCGGCGCGGTCGTAGAGCACCAGGACGGCCTGGTCGTCGACGTCCCAGTTGGCGTACGGGCCCTCGGGCGTGCCCTTGACCAGGGTGGCGCCGGTGAACGCGGGGAGGACGGCGCGGTAGAAGCCGAAGGTCTCGGCGAAGCGGGTGACGAGCAGACGAGGGTAGAGGGCGTCCACGGTCGAACTCCAGATGGCTCCGAATTAGTGGGTCGAGACCCACTATAGGGACCGACCCTAGAATGCCGCCATGGCCTCCGAGACCCCCGCTCCGCCCGACGCGCTGCCGCCGACCCTGCTCGGCCTCAGCACCTTCCTGCTCGCCCGGATCGGCCGGACGGCGCGGGCCCGGCTCGCCGAGCAGCTGGCCGAACGCGGCCTGCGGCTCTGGGACATGGCGGTGCTGGCGGCGCTCGCCGACTTCGGGCCGCAGGCGCAGCGGGACCTGGTGCGGCGCTTGGGCATCGACCCGAGCGACCTCGCCAAGGTCGCCGACCAGCTCGGCGCGGCCGGGTACGTCGAGCGCAGCCGGGACCAGGCGGACCGGCGGCGGGTCTCGGTGTCGGTCACCGCCGCCGGGCGGGCGCTGCTGGCCGAGCTGGAGGCCCGGGCCCGGACGGTGCAGGACGAGGTGCTGGCGCCGCTGGACCCGGCGGAGCGCCGGGTACTGCAGGCGCTGTTGCTGCGGGTGGAGCTGGGTGCGCCGTCCGGGCGCGGCGCCGGGTGAGCGCAGGCGGGTGAGTTCGAGGTGCTTGGTTCGAGGGGCTGGGCTCAGGCGGGTGTGCTCAGGCGGGCGTGGGTCCCGGGCGCCGTCCGCCGGCGAACTCGCCCGCCCAGCGCGGGACGTCGAGCACCTTCTCGACCCGGGCGATCAGGGTGCCGGTGCGCTCGGCGTGGATCATCGCGCCGTCGCCCGCGTAGATGCCGACGTGGTGCAGTGGGGCGTCGGGGCGGGAGAAGAACAGCAGGTCGCCGGGGGCCAGGGCGTCGCGCTCGACCGGGGCGCTGCGGTGGAACTGGGCCACCGTGTAGTGCGCGAGCTCGATCGTGCCCTGGCTGGCGCGGTACCAGCAGTACAGGGACAGCCCGCTGCAGTCGAAGCCGACCGTGTTCTCGCCCAGGCACACGCCGTTGAGGTAGCCGTTCTCCTCGTCGCAGAAGCCGAGGCCCGGGCCCAGCCGGTCGCCGCCGCCCCAGGCGTACGGGATGCCGATCTGCGCCTCGGCCACGGCGGCGACCCGCCGGCCGAGGGCGCCGCCGGGGTCGGTGGGCGCGGGGCCGGCCGGTGCGGCCGGGGCAGGTGCCGGTGCGGCGTGGGCGGGTTGGGCCGCCGTGGCGAGTGCCGGGGCGAGGCCCGCGCCGAGGGCGAGGCCGAGCACGCTGCGGCGTCCGACTGCGGAGGCCTGGTCACGGTCGGGCAGTTGGGACTCCATGGGTCGGGCTCTCCTGGGCTGGTCGCGGTACGGGGCGGTACGGGCCCGTGCGCGGTGTCGGCACGGGTCGTCACCAGGATCGGGGTTCGGCGGCACCACCCGCCATCACCCGCAACGGTGAATCGTGGACACACGGGCCTTGGCGGGGCCGGGAGTTCACCCGAAATCGGTTTGACGGGCGTTCGGGCAGAGGCCAACGATGGGCGCGAACGTTCGGTCACGACACCCCGGAGGCCCCATGAACAGCGCGGTCAAGCTGGTCCGCAACACGCGCCTGACCCAGGCCGTCGACTACGCCTACGCGGCGCTGGTCGACGCCCCGGCCCGTTCGCTCTGGCTCGCCGGGGCCTGCCCGTTGGACGAGGAGGGCCGTACGGTCGCGGTCGGCGACTACGAGGGCCAGGCCCACCAGGTGATGCGCAATCTGATAACCGTGCTGGAGGATGCGGGCGCGGGGCTGACGGACATCGCCCGGACCACCGTGTACGTCGCCTCCGGCGACCAGGCGGACTTGGTGAAGGTGTGGAACGTGTACCGCTCCTACCTGGGGGAGCACGACGCGCCCAGCACGCTGCTCGGGGTCTCGGTGCTCGGCTACACGGACCAGCTGGTGGAGGTGGAGGCGGTGGCCGTGCTGCCCTGACGGTCCCGGGAGGGGCGGGCGCCGGTCGGTGCGCCGTTCCAGGCGATTTCGCACGACACGAAGCAGGTGCGGCGATCATGTCGTCACTCTCCGTGCTCAACTGTCCGTGCTTCGGGCGAGGGGCCCGAGGCGCGCTCAGCCCGAGACACTCGGAGAGGCCCGGATCCTTGCTCCCTGCACTGATGTCGAGGAAAGCCCGGACGGTCGCCGCCGCCGCGGCCATCGCACTCGTGCCCGCCCTGCCGGGCGGCCCCGCGACGGCCGCAGCCGCGGCCGGTACGGTCTACGGCAGGCCGACCCCGGGCGCACCGACCACCGATACGGTGACGCTCCAGCACGCGAAGAGGGTGGCCCCGCTCAACGCGCTCGCCGACGCCCTCGACGAGCAGGGCCGTGCCGACCACGCCGACGCCTACGGCAACCTCTCCGTGGACGAGGACGGCGGCACCGTCACCCTCTACGCCGTCTCCGAGGAGCAGGGCCGCCGGCTCGTCGACGCGGCGAAGGCCGCGCATCCGGACATCGACGCGGGCCTCGTCCGGTTCATCCACGCCGACTACAGCAAGCGGGACTTGAGGGCCCAGGTCGACCGGATCCTCCAGGCCACCGCGGTGGAGCGGGCGGACGACCTGGAGGTCTACACGGTCGCCGTGAACCCGGACGCCTCGGGCATCACCGTGACCGGCCGGGCGGACCGGCTCGACTCCGTCCGCAACTCGATCCGGACCGGTGCCGCTTCGACCGACACCGCGGCTTCCGCCGCTTCCACCCCGCCGGTCGAGGTCGTCGCCGGTGACCCGGCGCGGCCCGCCACCTGGCGCTGGGACGAGGACCGGCCCCAGATGGGCGGGGACGTCCTCCTCGGTCCGGCGCGTGAGGCGGGCTACGTGGCACGCTGCACCAGTGGCCTGGCCACCGAGGACGCGGCCGGCCGGGACTACCTCCTGACCGCCGCCCACTGCTACCCCAACGGGGCCGAGGTCCACGGAGAGGGCGACCCGGTCGGCCAGTTCGGGACGCGCCCCGGCGGCCGGATCGGCCGGGTGGTGAAGGTGCTGGACCGCTACGTGGACGCCGAGGTCATCGACACCGGCGGCAGCAACGGCTCCGGCTCCAAGGCCCGCGAGGCCGACACCCCGGCCGGGCGGTGGTACCGGGTCACGACGGTCGGGCGCTCCCACAACGGTCAGTCGGTCTGCCAGGACGGCGCCCGCTCCTACTACACCGGCCACGGGGTGCCCTGCGGCATCAAAGTGCAGAACGACAGCATCGCCTACACCTTGGCCTGGGACGACGGCTCGGTCCACGCGGTGTTCGGCGTCGTCGGCTACAACGCGAACTGGGCCTGCACCCAGGGCGACTCGGGCGGGCTGGTCTTCACCGTCAGCAACAACACCGACCGCGAGGGCCGGGGCCTCGTCTCGGCCAACTCGGCCGGCAAGGACGGCCCCCGGGTCATGTACTGGGCTCAGGCCCCCGACATCCTCAACATCATCGGCCAGCGGCTGAACCCGCACCACTGACCGGTCCGGGCGCTCAGGACGAGGCGGCGGCGAGCAGGGCGTCCAGCTTCCGGTAGCCCTCGACCACGCCGCGCTCCATGCCGCTGGCCAGGATCGCGTCCCGGGCCACCAGGCTGTCGACCACCGACAGGATGGTGACGCGGGTGCGACCCCCGCCGACCGGCTCGAAGACGGCGGTGTCGAGCGAGACGCCGTCCGGCACGCCCTCGAAGGTGAAGGTCTGGACGAGCCGGGTGGCCGGCCGGACTTCGTGGAAGGAGCCGTAGAAGGCGGCGACTTCCCGGCCCTCGCGGTGCATGGAGTAGCGGTAGTGGCCGCCGGTGCGGGCCTCCCACTCGTCGATCTTCAGGTCGAGGTCGACGGGGCCGAGCCACTGGGCGACCAGCTGGGGCTCGATCCAGGCCCGGAACACCCGCTCCTGCGGGGCGTCGAACTCGCGGACGATCCGGATGGTGGGCAGCGCGGGGTCCGCCTCGATGCGGGTCTCCCGGTCGGTGGTGGAGGTCATGACGGGGCTCCTTCGGTGGGTTGCGGGCGGGTGCCGGTGCGCTCGGCGCCGGCCCGGTTCGGGGTTGGGGCCGCAGGGGTGCCGCTGGTGTTGGGGACGGGGTCTGCTGCGGGGGCACGGTCGTCGGGGCCGTCGCTCAGGGCTGCGAGGACGGCGTCCAGGCGGGAGAAGCGGGCCTCGGCCTGGCGGCGGTAGCGCTCGATCCAGCTCGTCATCAAGTCGAACACCTGCGGCTCCAGGTGGCACGGCCGCCGCTGGGCGTCCCGGCTGCGGCTGACCAGCCCGGCCTCCTCCAGCACCTTGAGGTGCTTGGAGACGGCCTGGAGGGACATCGCGTAGGACTCGGCCAGCTCGCCGACGGTCGCGTCCCGGACCGAGAGCCGGGCGACGATGTCGCGCCGGGTCGGATCGGCCAGGGCGACGAACGCCCGGGACAGCTGGTCGACGGCCACAGTGGCACCTCTGTTCTTCCTCAACCGATTGGTTGAGGGCAAAGCTACTCCTGCCTGCCCGGATACTCAACCGATTGGTTGTGGAAGCGGCGAGGCCGGGTCTCCGACAAAGGGGTTCCGCGAGAAGAAACCGATCGTTCGGTTTCTCTGTCGGCAGTGCTGTACGACAGCCGCGTTCGTCCGCGGATCTCCCGGGAGACGCGGCTCGTGATTCTCAACTCGGGAACTGGTAGGACCTGGAGGAGAACGCGTGGGGTGGGTGGGGGAGGAGAGGAGGAGTCGGCTGATTCCTCGACATCGTCTTGTCGCCCCCAGGTGGCCCGTAGCTAAGATACGGGGTGTTTGGTTTTGTTTTCCCGGAGCTCAGGGCGGGGTGGTTGCGGTGGTACGGCAGGAACGGGCGCTCCGGACGCGTCGGCTGATCCTCGAGGCCGCGGCGTCGGTCTTCGACGAGTTCGGCTACGAGGGCGCGACCATCGGGGAGGTGGTCTCCCGGGCCGGCGTGACGCGCGGTGCGGTCTATTTCCATTTCGCCTCGAAGCGGGATCTCGCGCAAGGCGTCGTCGAGGAGCAGTTCGTCCAGGACGGAGTGCCGGAACGGAGCTGCAAACTCCAGGAGTTCGTGGACACCGGGATGGTGGTCGCGCATCTGATGCCGCGTGACCCGCTGCTCAGCGCGGGTGCCCGGCTCTCGCTCGGCCAGGACGTGTTCGACGATCTCGGCGGCGGCGCGATCCCCGGCTGGATCAGCCGGATGGAGGCGCTGCTGGTCGCCGCCGGCGAGCGCGGCGAGCTGCTGCCGCACGTCGTCCCGGCCGACACCGCGTGGCTGGTCACCGCTGCCTGGACGGGAGTTCAGATCCAGTCGCAGAAGCTCTCCGGTCGGGGCGACCTGGAGCTGCGGGTGTCCGGGCTCTACCAGCACCTGATGCCGAGCATCGCGGTGTCCGGGGTGCTCGGCTCGCTGCAGATGGGGCCGGACCGCGGCGGCCAGGTGGTCGCAGAGGTCGCGGCGGCCCGGGCGGCGGAGAACGGCGGGGTCGAGTCCAAGTCCGAGGCCGGGGCGGTCGCGGACGGGGTCGGCGTGGGCTGACCGGTCCGGCCTCACGGCTCGGGGGCGAAGTCGGGGCGGGCGCGGGCGAATTGGCGGCGGCGCGGGATCTGCGGGGATCCGACGCCGCCTTCGCTTTGCGCGGGAGTGGACACGAAGGGTAGCGTAGGATCGACGCACGGTGATAGTCGCAGGTCGCGGCGCGCGCATGGATGCCCGGGCTCCAGAAACAAACAGCACGTTCGGTTTTGTATTGACAAACCGCACGTCCTGTTTTTCACTGGAGACAGTTGACCCTGGGGTGTCGACCCGGGTGCCGGCCGCGGCGGAAGTGCCGTGGCGTTCCGTGTGATTGGGGTGGTCATCGTGGAAATTCGGGTGCTCGGGGCGTTGGACGTCCGGGTGTGCGAGGTGTCGGTGGTGCCGACGGCGCCCAAGCCCCGCCAGGTGCTGGGGCTGTTGGCTCTGCGCGCGGACCAGGTGGTCCCGGCGGGTGTCCTCGCCGAGGAGCTGTGGTCCGGCCGCCCGCCGCGCAGCGCGCGCACCACCGTGCAGACGTATGTGCTGCAGCTGCGGGACATGATCGACCGGGCGCTGGTCCGGGCCGGTTCGACGGCCGGGGTCTCCTGCGCCAAGGACGTCCTGGTGACCTCGCCCGGCGGCTACATGCTGAACAGCGGCAACGGGATGACGGACGTGCGGGAGTTCGAGCGGCTGGCCGGGACGGGCTACCGGGCGATGGACGCGGACGACCACCCGCTGGCCGCCCGGATGCTCGGCGAGGCGCTGGCGCTGTGGCGCGGTCCGGCCTTCGCGGACGTCCCGGTGGGCGGTCAACTCGCGGTGGAGGCCAAGCGGTTGGAGGAGACCCGGCTGTGCGCGCTGGACCAGCGGATCGAGGCGGACCTGCGGCTGGGCCGGCACCGGGTGCTGCTCGCCGAACTGACGGTGCTGGTCGACCGCTACCGCACCCATGAGAGCCTGCACGGCCAGTTCATGGTCGCCCTGCACCGCTCCGGCCGCCGCGGCGAGGCCCTGGAGGCCTACCAGCGCCTGCGCAACACCCTGGTACGGGAGTTGGGCATGGAGCCGTCCGCGGGGCTGCGCCGCCTCCAGCGCTCGATCCTGCTGGCCGGCCCGGAGCGGGCGGAGCGCGAGCCCGCCGCGGCGGCGCCGCAGCCGGTCGCGGCACCGGCCGGTGCGGGCCGGTTCACCAGGGTCGGCTGAGCAGGGTCGGCTGTGGTGGTCGGCTGCGGCGCGTCGGCCGGGCAAGGGCGGCGCGCGGCGCAGGAGGTGGCGTCCGTCGGGGCGCTGCCGGAAATCGGTCGGAACGGGCTGGTCGCTGTGAGGGGTTGTGGGACGGGTGGTCCAGGAAAGGTCGGAACGGACACGCGGACGGCTGGTGGAGGCGGGGGCGGCACTGTTCGACCGCTGCGGGTACGCCGGAGCCACGCTGGGGGAGATCGCCCGGGCCGCCGGGGTGACGAAGGGGGCGCTCTACTTCCACTTCGCCTCCAAGGAGGAGCTGGCCAGAGCGGTGTTCGCGCAGGCCGAGGGCTCGCTGCGGGCCGCCTGCGGGGCGCTGTGCTCCGCCTCCTCGCCGCTCCAGGCCCTGATCGACGCCGGGTACTGGCTGGTGGACGCGCTGGGCTCGGACGCGGTCATCCGGGCGGCCTTCCGCCTCGGGCGCGACGGTGACGGCGGCGATGGCGACGGCGGCGCCGAATCGCCGGGGGAGCTCCGCACGGCACCGCCGTCCGGCGGCTTCCCCGGCCTGCGGGGCTTCCACGGCGTCTGGGCCGGTGAGGTCCGGGACCTGCTGTCCGGCGCCCGCCGGGCGGGCGAACTGCGCGACCGCTCGGGCGGGCTCGGACCGGAGACCCTGGTGGTGACGGCGGCCTGCGGGCTGGAGGTGGTCTTCGCCGACGGCTGCCCGGGGGAGGAGCGCGCCCGCCGGGTGGGCGCCCTGTGGGACTGGCTGCTGCCCTGCCTCGTCCCGCCGGGCAGCTCGGACGGGTACCGCACCAGGCCGATGGCGCCGCAGCCGGCCTGACGCCCGCCCAGCTGTACCCGGGGCGCTCGGCCGATCGGGTACCCGCGCCGGATACCGCCCGTGGCGGACCCGGTCGAATGTCAGTGCGCCTCGCCATGATGGCGGTATGAAGGACGCAGCCACCACGGCCACCCCCGCCGCCCCCGCCTCCCCGCAGGCGTACGCCGACGCCGTCGCCACCGCCGTACGGGCCGCCGCCGCGTACTACGCCGACGGCTCCACCCCGCTCGGGGACGACGAGTACGACGCCCTGGTCCGGGGCATCGAGGCCTACGAGCGCGAGCACCCCGAGCAGGTGCTGCCCGAGTCGCCGACCGGCAAGGTGGCCGGCGGGGCGGCCGTCGGCGACGTCCCGCACAGCACGCCGATGCTCTCGCTCGACAACGTCTTCTCCGCCGAGGAGCTGGAGTCCTGGGCCGCCGGGCTGGAGCGCCGACTCGGCAGACCGGTCGCCGCCTGGTGCGTCGAGCCCAAGCTGGACGGCCTCGCCGTCGCCGCCCGCTACCGGGGCGGCCGCCTGCACCAGGTGCTCACCCGGGGCGACGGCCTGGCCGGGGAGGACATCACCCACGCCGCCGACGCCGTGCTCGGCCTGCCCGCCCGGCTGACCGAGCCGCTCGACGTGGAGCTGCGCGGCGAGGTGCTGCTCACCCACGAACAGTTCGAGCAGGCCAACACCGTGCGCACCGCCCACGGCGCCACCCCCTTCGCCCACCCGCGCAGCGGCGCCGCCGGCACCCTGCGGGCCAAGGACCGTCCCTACCGGGTCGAGCTCACCTTCTTCGGCTACGACGCCCACGGCCTGCCCGGCCTCGACCACGCCGCGCTGCTCGCCCGCCTCGCCGAACTCGGCGCCAACACCGCCGGCACCACCCAGGCCGCGCCCCGGCGCTGCGCCACGCTCGCCGAGGCCGAACAGCGGATCGAGGAGATCGCCGCCCTGCGCGCCGCGCTGCCCTTCGGCATCGACGGCGTCGTGGTCAAGGCGGACGCGGTCGCCGACCAGGAGGAGGCCGGCTCCGGCTCCCGGGCGCCGCGTTGGGCGGTCGCCCGAAAGCTCCAGGCCCAGCACAAGGTCACCCGGCTGCTCGGCGTGGAGTGGAACGTCGGCCGCACCGGGATCATCGCGCCCCGGGCGGTGCTCGACCCAGTGGTGATCGACGGCGTCACCGTCACCTACGCGACCCTGCACAACCCCGCCGACATCGAGCGCCGCGGGCTGATGATCGGCGACCAGGTGTTCGTCTACCGCGCCGGCGACGTCATCCCCCGGGTCGAGGCACCGCTCGTGGACGAGCGCACCGGCGCCGAGCAGCCGATCGCCTTCCCCGAGGTATGCCCGCGCTGCGGCGACGCCATCGACCGCTCGGAGCAGCGCTGGCGCTGCGTGCGCGGCCGCGGCTGCCAGGCCGTCGCCTCGGTGATCTACGCGGCCGGGCGCGACCAGCTCGACATCGAGGGCCTCGGCGGCACCCGGGCCGTGCAGTTGGTCGAATCCGGGCTGGTCGCCGACCTCGCCGACCTCTTCACCCTGACCAAGGAACAGCTGCTCACCCTGGAGCGGATGGGCGACACCAGCGCCGACAACCTGCTCGCCGCCCTCGAGACCGCCCGCACCCGCCCGCTGAACCGGGTGTTCTGCGCCCTCGGCATCCGCGGCACCGGGCGGACCATGTCGCGCCGGATCGCCGCCCACTTCGGCAGCATGGTCGCGATCCGGGCCGCCGACGCCGAGGCGCTGGCGGGCGTGGACGGCATCGGGGCCGAGAAGGCGGCTGTGATCGTCGCCGAACTCGCCGGGGTGGCGCCGCTGTTGGACCGGCTGGCGGAGCAGGGCGTGGGGACGGCGGTCACCGAGCCGGTCGTCCCGGCAGCAGCGGCCGGAGCGGCTGGAGCAGCCGCAGCGGGTGGGACGGCCAGCGGTGAGGGGGTGGCCGCAGGTGCCGGTCCGCTGGCCGGGCAGAGCGTCGTGGTGACCGGCAGCATGACCGGAGCCCTGGCCGAACTCTCCCGCAACGCGATGAACGAGCTGATCGAACGCGCGGGCGGCAAGGCCTCCTCCTCGGTGTCCAAGCGCACCACCCTGCTGGTCGCGGGGGAGAAGGCGGGCTCCAAGCGCGCCAAGGCCGAGGAGCTCGGGGTGCCGGTCACCACCCCGGAGGAGTTCGCTGCCCTGGTCGCCGACTTCCTCGGTTGAAACCGTTGAAACCGTTGAAACCGTTGAAACGGGTGAGCCGACGGAGTTGACGGCCGGTCTGACGGGCGCGGGCGCGGGCGCGGGCGCGGGCGCGGGTTCGATCGCCGTCGGAGCGGGTGCGGTAGGGTGACGGACGCTGAATACGACGCATACGACTGCGAGCCAGGGAGGTGAGACCCATTACCGGTATGTCCGAGCGGGTGCTCCCGGAGCGCGGCCGTGCGGGCGCACCGCGCGCGTAGCGCGGGCGCACCGACGCGGGGTCGGCCCCAGCGGGAGCCCTGACGGAGTCCTCCGTTCTCCTCCCGTCCTGCCCAAGGGGTTTCCTTTGTCGGTCTTCGCCTCCACTGCCCTCCGTTCCTCGGTCGTCTCCCGATTGCGTGCCGCCGGTTGTGTGTTCGCCGAGGACGAGGCCCGGATCCTGCTCGGCTCCGCCGGCACCACCGCCGAACTGGCCGCCATGGTCCGGGCCCGCGCCCAGGGCCGGCCGCTCGAACACGTCGTCGGCTGGGCCGAGTTCGCCGGTCTGCGGATCGCCGTCGACCCGGGCGTGTTCGTCCCGCGCCGACGCAGCGAGTTCCTGGTCGCCGAGGCCGCCCGACTCGCCGGCCCCGGCGCCGTGGTGGTCGACCTGTGCTGCGGCAGCGGTGCCCTCGGCGCCGCCGTCGCGGCTGGCGTCGGCCACCCGGTCGAGCTGTACGCCGCCGACCTCGACCCGGCCGCCGTCCGCTGTGCCCGCCGCAACCTGGCCGGGACGGGCGCGCGGGTTTTCGAGGGCGACCTGTTCGCCCCCCTGCCCGACGCGCTGCGCGGGCGGGTGGAGGTGCTGATCGCCAACGTCCCGTACGTACCGACCGGTGACCTCGGGCTGCTGCCGCCCGAGGCCCGGCTGCACGAGGCCCGGCCCGCGCTGGACGGCGGGGCGGATGGGCTGGACGTGCTGCGCCGGGTGGCCGCGGCGGCGCCGGAGTGGCTGGCGGCGGGCGGGGCGCTGCTGTTCGAGACCAGCGAGCGGCAGGCGGCCGGCGCGCTGGCGGTCGCCCGGGCCGCAGGCCTGGCGGCGGTGGTGAGACGGGCGGAGGAACTGGACGCCACGGTGGTCACGGCGACCCGAGGCTGATCCCGGAGGCCCGTGGTTGATCCTGGAAACGGCCGACAGCCCGGCCACCGTACCCCCGTGACGGTGGCCGGGCCGTCGGTCAGATCCTGGCGCCGTACACGTGGTCGACCGGGATGGTGAGCAGCACGCGGCGGTCGGCGACCATGACCGCGCGGTACTCCGTCCAGTCGGGGTGCTCGCCGGCGGCCCGTCGGTAGTAGTCGACCAGGGCGTCGACCTCCGGCCCGTCCGGGTCGGTGCCCGGGCCGGTGAGAGTGGCGGTGCCCTCGGCGGTGGTCCAGGAGCGTCCCTCCGGTCCGGTCACCTCCAGGCTGACCCGTGGGTCCCGGCGCAGGTTCGCGGTCTTGGCCAGCCCCTCCCGGGTGGAGATCAGGATGACGTTCGCCTCGCGGTCGTAGAACGGCAGCACGGGGGAGAGCTGGGGCCGCCCGTCGGCCTTGATGGTGGCGAGGATGCCGAGGCGGCTCTGGGCGAGGAGCGCGTACGGGTCGTGTGCGGTGGCGGTCATGGGAGCAATCATCGGGCCTCACACCGGTGTGAAGGTCAAGGCCCGCCAGGCGTGTTGCGTCACTGACGCCTGGTTGGCCCCGAAAGATGAGGATCCGGGGAATCGCCGGTGGCGGCCGCCGTCCGGGGTCTAGGGTCGGGAGCCGACGGGATGTGACGACCCGTCACCGAGTGCTGATCCGAACCGAGGGAGCACCGCGCGATGGCTGCCGACTACCGGCCCAGGGAAGTCCTGGAATTCTCCGACGACCTGCACCACGACGACGTCACCCCGCTGCAGGCCTTCCTGACCGCCCGGCTCCGTGAGGTCGTCGAGGCCCAACCCGAGGGCAGCGCCGTCCGCTTCGCGGCCGAACGCCTCGCCCACATCACCCTCCACGACTGCATCCACCTCGGCGACCTGCTCCTCGCCTGGAGCGAGGTGGTGGTCGACGACCGGGTCGAGGTGCCCGGGGAGACCCAACGGCTGCGCCAGGACGTCATGTTGTGGTGGGAGCGGCTGTGCGAGACGGCCGACGGCTTCCGCGACCACCCCGACCACAACCCCCGGTGGCGGGCGCTGCAGTTCCTGAACCTCGCCCACGCGGAGCTGATGGCGAGCCTGACGGACCTCTCGCGGGGCGGCTACGGGGACGGGGCGCATCCGTGAGCGGGTGACGCGGGCCGGGACGGACCGCTCCCGCTCAGGCGGTCACCGACACGCGGCCGACGGCGGCGGCGAGCGCGGCGGCCGTCCGTCGGACATCCGCCTCCGTGGTGCGCCAGTTGCTGAACGCCGCGCGCAGGGCGGGCAGTCCGGCGTAGCGGGTCGGGGTGAGGAAGGCCTCCTCGGAGAGCTCGGCGGCGAGGGCGGCCAGGCGCTCCGGCGTGGGGTCGTCGGCGAGGGTGAAGCAGACCACGTTGAGGCGGACCGGGGCGAGCAGCCGCAGGCCGTCGATCGCCCCGATCGCCTCGCCGAGCGCGTGGGCACCGGCGATGCAGCGCTCCACGATCTCGCGGTGGCCGGCCCGGCCGTAGGCGCGCAGGGTGAACCAGGCGGCCAGCGCGCGCAGGCGGTGCGAGTTCTCCGGGGTCAGGTGCACCAGGTCGGGGTGCTCGCCGATCGGCCCGAGGTAGGCGGCGGCGTTCTGGAAGACCCGGGCCTGGAGGTCGCGGCGGCGGGTGAACTGCACGGCGCTGTCGTAGGGCACGTTGAGCCACTTGTGCAGGTCCACGCAGACCGAGTCGGCGAGGTCCAGCCCGGCCACCAGCTCCGCGTGGCGCGGCGAGAGGGCGGCGAAGGCGCCGAAGGCGGCGTCCACGTGCAGCCAGAACCCGTAGCGGTCGCGGAGCGCGGCGATCGCCCGCAGGTCGTCGAAGTCGACGGTGTTCACGGTGCCCGCGTTGGCGACCACGATGCACGGGCCGTCGGCCTCGGCGAGCGCCCGTTCCAGCGCGGCCACGTCCACGGCCTCCCGGCCGGGCAGGGTGGGGACGGCGGTCAGCGCGGTGCGGCCGAGACCCAGGACGGACAGCGCCTTGGCGATGCTGGAGTGCGCGCTGCCCGACAGCACCCGCACCCGGCCCAGCGCGGCGACCCCGTCCTCGGCCACGTCCACCCCGAGCCGCTCGCCCAGCCACTCCCGGGCGATCGCCAGGCCCACGGTGTTGGACTGGGTGGCGCCGCTGACGAAGGTGCCGCTGTGCGCGGAGGAGAGTCCGAACAGGTCGCGCAGCCAGCCGACCGTCTCCCGCTCCAGGTGCTGGCCGGCCGGGTCGAGCGAGGAGTTGGAGTTCTGGTCGGCGGTGGCGGTCAGCCAGTCGCCCACCAGCGCGGCCGGGGTCGCCCCGCCCGTCACGAACCCGAAGTAGCGCGGCCCGGCACTGGCCGACAGCCTCGGCTCCCAGCGCTCGCCGAACTCCGCCAGCGCCGCCCGCAGCCCACCGCCGTCCTCGCGCAGCGGCACCGACGGCACCGGCCGGTCGGCCTGCCGGGGGATCACCGGCCGGTCGTCGAGCCCGGCGAGGAAGCCGACGGCCCGCAGCCGTGCCTCCTCCAACAGGGCGGGCAACTGGTCGAGGTCGGCGGCGAGTTCGCGGTGCATGAGGGGTCTCCGTTGATCGATGGTCAGGCCGACGCTAGTGGGGGGACGGAGAGGGTGTCGCGGGCCAATCCGCGGCCGGTGGCCTGGGCGGTCGGTCCGAGCGCTTGCGAAGTCGGGGGCTCGGGTGGCCACTCACCGGGATGGCATGCCTCCGTGCGGAAGGCTGACCACCAGCGGCACAGACCCTTCAGCAAGGTAGAAGTGCCCGGGGAAGTAGTCGACGTGCAGGTGGCCACCGTCCTCGGCCTCGGCCATGCCCTGCAGGTTGTCCGCGAGCACCGCCCTGCCGGCGGAGTCACCGCTGATCACAAGGACCTGCCGCTCGGAGTCGAGGTGGATAAGGACCCCGGGACCGGAGGCATCCCTGACTTCGACCCCTGCCAGTTCGACCCCCGCCAGGACGTTGCTGCCCGGCGAGGACGTGGAGCCGAGCAGCCCCTCGCCCTTGGCCACCGCGCTCGCCAAACGGCTCAGTTCTTCCGCCGACCCACTGACTTCCACTTCACGGTATGCGGGGTCAGAGACCAGTTTCACCGATGTGCTCCTTCAGAGTTGGACTCCCACGATGCATGCTGACAATCGTCTAGTGTGCCGGTATGAATCTCAGCGGCTTCCCCTTCACCGCCACCGACTGGAGCCAGGTCCGCGAGGAGCGCAAGCCGGGCGAGAGCGGTGAAGTGACCAGTCGGGTCCAGCAGTTCGGCGCCGTGCGGGTCCGGCGGGTGGACTACAGCCCCGGGTACGTCGCGGACCACTGGTGTCGCAAGGGGCACGTGCTGTACGTCCTGGAGGGCGAGCTCGTCACCATGCTCGACGACGGCCGCGTCGTGGTCACCGGGGCGGGCGGCAGCTACCAGGTGGCCGACGACGCCGAGGCGCACCGCTCCAGTGCGCCGAACGGCGCCAGCCTGCTGATCATCGACTGACGGACGTAAACGCGATTGCGAGTATCAGCGGCGGCGGCACCTGGTACAGCCACGTCGGTGACCTGGATTTCCTCACCGCGTGGTTCGGGCACCCCGAGTTCCGCATGCTCAAGTGACCTTCGGTGGTGGTGAGGTGCCGGTCAGGGGCGGGGCGCGGTGGCGAGCAGGTCGGTGACGGCGGCACGGAGGGCGTCGTCCTCGGTGAAGGCGCGCCAGTCGGCGGAGGCGGTGAGGCGTTCGTCCTGGTGGAGTACCTCGGCGAGGACGGTGGCGGTGGGGTGGACGGCCGGTCCGCCGATCCGGGTGAGGTGGCGGACGGCGGCCGGCATCGCCGGGAGGTAGCGGCCCTGGAGGAGGGGGCGGCAGACGGCGAGCAGTGCCGGGACGGCGGTGTCGGTGTCGCCGGTCGCGGCCCACAGTGCGTGGGCGGCCTCGACGGCTGTCCACGGGTCCCGGTCGGCCGTCAGCTCGCGCAGGCGGTCCGCGTACGGGGCAGCGTGCGGGCCGAGGTCGGCGAGGCGGCGCAGCGCCGGGTGCCGGAACCGGCCCTCGGTGGCGGCCGGGCCGATCACGGCGAGGGCGGGGCCCGGCTCGCCGCCGACCCGGTAGGCCGCCCAGGCGGCCAGGACGGCGTGCCGGCCGCTGGCGGCTTCGGTCTCGGCTTCGGCAGTGGCGGCTGCGGCGCGGGAGCGCAGGGCATCGTGGGCCGCTCCGCCTGCCGGGCCGATGCTTCCTAGGGCCGTCGCGGCGTGCATCCAGGTGGACTCGCCGTCGAGCAGGGCCAGCAGCTCCGGCAGCGCGGCGGTGGCGAGCGCCCCCCAGACGGAGAGCACCTCGCAGAGGGAGCGGACCAGCTGGGGGTGGTCGGTGTCGCGCAGCCTGACGCGGATCGCGGGAACGAATCGATCGGCGTGGTCCTGGAGCGGGATCAGCAGCTCGTGGAGCGCGGGCAGTTCGGGCCAGTGCGTGGAGCCGAGCCGGGAGCGGTGCGTGGACGAGCAGGGGAAGCCGAGCCGGGGGCCGGTGAGCCGGTCGACGAGGGCGGGGACGCAGCGCGGGTCGCCCATCCGGGCCAGTGCCCAGACGGCCGCGTCGGCGACGGTCCCGCTGTTGCCGAACACGCCGGTGTCGTCGAGGAGTCCGGCCACCGCGTCGCCGTGGGCGGCCGCGTCCGGACCGAGACAGGCCAGCAACTCGGTGGCACGGAAGCGGACTTCGGGGTCCGGGTCGGTCAGGCGGGCGGCGATGCCCGGCAGCAGGGCGGGGGTGTGCGAGCGCCGCTGGGAGAGCAGCCAGCCGGCCAGGGAGAGCGCGCCCGCGCGCTGCTCCGCGTCGGGGTGGTCGGCGAGCAGGCCGAGGACGTACGGGGTGGCGGAGTCCTGGTAGAGGTCCGCCGTCCAGCTCTGCATCCCGAGGACCCCGCAGCCCGCCGTGCCGGTCTCCCGCCAGAGCCCCACGCCCGGGTCGCGCAGCGCTGCCAGGACGGCGCCAAGGTGGCGGGGCGCGAGGCCGGGGTCGGTGGGGGCCAGGGCATGGACGGCGGCGAGGCGGAGTTGGGGTTCGCGGTCCGCGAGCAGGCGGTGCAGCAGGGCGAGGGCCTCGGTGCCCCGGTCGCCGGTGGGCCGGCGGAGGGCGGCGCACCCGAGGGCGAGGGCGAGGTCCAGGCGGGTGGCCGGGTCCCGTTCGGCGTCCCACTGCGCCAGCAGGGCGGGCAGGGTCAGCTCGCCCGGGCTCGCGCACCTGCCGACGGCGTCGATCGCGGCGCGCCGGATCCGGGGCTCCGGGTCGGCGAGCAGCCGCAGGAGGTCGGGCAGCGCGCGCTCCCAGGCCGGGCCCCAGGCCGGGTCGACCCGCTCCGGTGCGACGAGCGCGGCGGTGTCGGCCAGATTGGTCAGTAGCTCCAGGAGCTCGAGGCGGACCGGGTTGTCCGGCCGGGCGGCCAGGTCCACCAGGAACGGGAGCGTGGCGGGGGCGGCGGAGCAGATCCCGCCGCCCTGGTGGAAGACGGCGGCGTCCAGCTTCCCCGCGGCCTGGACGGCGTCCTCCTGGTCCGGCCCGGCGCAGCGGCGCAGTAGGCCGGGCACGTCGTGCGCGGAGCCGTAGTTGTGGCGGAGCCCCGCCCAGTCGATCGTGTCCAGTCCCTCCCACATGCGGAAGGACTCTACCGCCGGGGCAGTTCGGCCTGCCGGACCGCCCGGGAGCTCAGGGCGTAGAGCCCGCCGAGGCAGGAGAACGCGCCGCAGCCGAGGAACACCGGGGCCGCGCCCCAGACGCCGATGGCGGCGCCGACCAGGGGGTAGCTGAGCGGGGCGAGGCCGACCATGGTGAGCATCACGACCGAGGTGACCCGGCCTAGGTAGGCGGGGTCGGCGGTGGTCTGGACGAGGGCGCCGTCCAGGGTGCCGAAGACGCCCGCGGTCAGGCCGACCAGCGCGGCGAGCACCGCGGCGGAGGACAGGTCGGGGACCAGCCCCAGGACGGCCGCTCCGATGCTGCCCAGCAGCAGGGTGACGGACATGGTCAGACCGGCCCGGGGCAGCCGGCCGACGACGGCGAGCAGGGTGGCCCCGACGGTGGCGCCCGCTCCGAAGCAGGCGACGATCAGGCCGTAGCCGGACGGGCCCCAGCCGCGCTCGGCGTTGAGCAGCACCATGCCGACGTTGAGGGTGCCGATCAGGCCGAGCTCGCAGACGGCGCCGGCCAGGACCAGCGGGCCGAGCAGCCGGTGGCGGCGGATGTAGCGCAGGCCGTCGACCAAGTCCGCGCGGGCGGTGCTGCGTTCGGCGGGGGTGGCGGGGGCCCGTCCGGCTACGGCCTGATCGTGGTCCGGGGGTGGAGCGAGGGGGCGGATCCGGACCGACAGCAGCAGCGGCAGCGAGACGGCGAACAGCACGCCCGCGACGGTGAAGGCCGCGGCCGGGCCGCCGAGGCCCATGGCCACGCCGCCGAGCGGCGGGCCGGCGATCTGGCCCAGGCGCATCGCGAGGGAGCGCAGGCCGGTGACGCGGGCCAGCTGGTCGGCACCGGTGATCCGGGGCGGAAGGGCGCCGACGGCAGGGACGAACAGGGCGTCCACGGCACCGAACACGAGGGCCACCGCGACCAGCAGCCAGAGGGCGGGCGTGGTCAGGGCGATGGCGGCGGCGACGGAGAGGATCAGCAGACAGCGCACGGCGTCGCTGGCGAGGATCACCCGGCGGGGATCGAGCCGGTCCGCGACCACCCCGCCGGCGAGCATCAGCACCGCCCGGGGCAGCGCCCCGGCGGCCATCACCAGGCCGACCTCGGCCGGGCCGGCGGCCCGCTGGGCGGACCAGCCGAGGGCGAGGAAGTAGACGCTGTCGCCGACCAGGGACGCGGTGTAGGCGGTGAGCCAGCGCAGCACGTTGGGGTCGCGGTGGGCGGGGGCGTTCCCGGTGGCAGCGGCGGCGGGTATGGACGGGGGCGTCTCGAGCGTGGCCATTTCGGGGCTCCGAGGGGTCGGGTGGGGGTGGGGTGGAGCCGGTGGGTGTGTCACGGACGGAACGGGAAGCCGTACACGTGGACGGCCACGTGCTCGCGTCCCTCGGTGGCGCCGGCCGCGCGGGCCGCCTTGCCGCGCTCCCGCCAGCGGCGGCCGAGCTCCTGCAACTCGTCGCTCAGCTCGGCGAGTTCGGCGGGCGTGAGGTCGAGCAGCCACTCGGCGCTGAACGCGGCGTCCGTCCACTCCGAGCCCCAGGCGGAGGTCTGGTCCAGGTAGGTGCGGTACTGCGCGACCCGGGTGTCGACCAGGCTGCGGGTGACGGTGCCGACGACGGCCGCGCCCTCCGGCGTGCCGGCGAGGTCCGACTCGCGGAAGCCCCAGCCCTCCTCCGAGGAGACCTGCCACCAGCGTTCCCGCCCGTCGGTGCTCTGCGTCTCCGCCTCGGTGACGAAGCCGTGCTCGGCGAGCTTGCGCAGGTGGTAGCTGACCAGCGACGGTGCCTGGTCGACCTGCTCCGCGAGCTGCGAGGCGGTGGCGGTGCCGGCGGCGTAGAGCAGGCGGTAGAGCTGCATGCGCAGCGGGTTGGTGAACGCCTTGAGACGGGAGAGGTCGGTGATCCGCTCCGGCTGGGGGCTCTGGGGTTGGGGCTGGGGCGGCTGCTGGGGCTGGTTCGGTTCGGGGGCCTGGGGCATGGCTCCACCGTAAGTCCGAAAGAAAAGTTGCGCAATGAAAACTGCGAAAGGAAAGTTTCTGATCTTCGTGCGCTACTGCCGCAGCGTGACGGTGCGCGGGCCCGCGAACGGGGCGAGGGAGCGGACGGTCGTCGGTACGTGGAGTTCGGCGTGGCCGGTGAAGAGCGCCCGTACGGTGTCGGGGGAGACCTCGCCGGCCGTGGACAGGGCGACCTGGTCGAGCAGTTCGCGGAGCCCGGCGATGAGGGCCGGCTGGCCGTCGTCGGCGAGCGGACCCCAGGTGTCCCAGAGCAGCGGCTCCCCCGAGTTGAGCATGGCGAGGTCGAGGCGGAGGGCGTGGACGATGAACTGCTCACCGTTGAGCGGCCCCTCCTGCGGCGGGTGGACACCGAAGGCGGCGGGGTCGGCCTCGCCCGTGCGGATCGCCCGCCAGACCTCGCCCGCGACCAGGAAGCGCCCGCGCGGGACGTCGAGCGGGTCGAAGTCGGCGTGCCAGGCGTCGCGCACCCTCGGGTCGGCCAGCTGCGGGTCCGCGAGCCGCCAGCCGTGGGTGCTGTCCCAGTACTCGGTGGCGACGTGGTCGCAGTGGAAGCCGTCGGGGCCCAGGTAGTCGGCGAAGCCGGAGCGTAGGCGGGCGGGGGTGTCGGTGTGGCGCAGGAGGGAGCAGAGCAGCAGGGCGAAGTCCCGGCAGACGCCGACGAAGCGGTCGGCGGGGTCGCGGGGCCGGGCCAGCGGGGCGGGGTCGCGGTCGAGGATCAGGCGCAGGATGTCGTCGAGGTAGCGGGTCTCGGCGTCGTGGTGGAGGCGGTGGTCCGGGATCCGGTGCCCGAAAAGCTCGCCCTCCAGGCGGTGGATCATCACGTTGCGGGCGATGGCGGCGAGTTGTGCGGGATCGCGGGGCAGCCCGGCGTAGTGCCGGACCTGGGCGCCGGGATCGGAGAAGACGCTGTGCGAGCGGTACACGGATGAACTCCCCTGGGGCATCGGCCGCGTGGCCGATGCCGGGCCGGTGCCGTCCACCGTGGCAAAATTCGCGGCCGAATGTCCAGGGTTCCCGTCCGGGGAGGGGGCGGTCCCGCGTCAGCGGGGGAGGGTGGGGACGGCGCCGCCCTCGGCGAGGTCGACGTGGACGCCGGGCAGGCCGCGGGACCAGGCGGTGGCGACGGGGGTGAGCCGGTCGCGGGGGAGTGGGTCGGGGCCGAGGCCGATGGGGAAGTGCGTGCGGCCGTCGCGGCTCCGGTAGGGCTGGGGCCAGGCGTGGAGGTGGGTGGCGCCGGCTTCCTCGAGGGCGGTGAGGAGGCTGCGCAGGCGGCCGCGGGCGGGGCCGGCGGACTCCCGGTCGGCGGTGACCACGGCCCAGGCGGCGTGGCGGCGGTGCAGCGGGGACGGGGTGAGCAGGGCGGGCCAGGGGTCGGGGTCGGTGGTGGTGAGCTCCCAGGCGCGGTAGAGCTCCTCGGTGAGCAGGTCGCGGGTGTCCGGGCCGACCTGGGTGGTGCAGCTGCGGACCGGGGCGGAGGGGGTGAGGACGGTCAGCGGGGCGGCCGGTTCGATGCTGAACTCCCCGGTGAGGGAGGCGGGTTGACGCCAGTCCCAGGAGGCCCAGGTCTCGGTGAAGCGCTGGAACAGGTCGTCCTCGGCGGGGGCGTCCTGCAGTGGTTCCGGCGCGTCGAGGACGGTCCGGGCGGCGAGCACCGACCAGGCCAGCGAGGGCAGTTGACCGAAGGGCGCGCCGTCCAGGCCGCGGGCCCGGGCCCAGGACTTGACCTGCCGGGCCAGCCGGACGAAGTGGGGGTGCCGCTCGCCGAGCGCGGACAGGATCGCCTCGGCGTCGG
Source organism: Kitasatospora sp. NPDC058162 (assembly GCF_042884005.1). Lineage (NCBI taxonomy): Bacteria > Bacillati > Actinomycetota > Actinomycetes > Kitasatosporales > Streptomycetaceae > Kitasatospora > Kitasatospora sp. NPDC058162. The sequence continues at coordinate 161,822 of NZ_JBHVUS010000001.1, read as the reverse complement.
TGACGGCGCTCAGCGCGACGGCCGCCGCCTCGCCCAACTCGGCGCGACGGGCGACTGCTTGGGCGGGGTCGAGGGCGCCGGTGAACACCACGACGAGGTCGACGGTCAGCCCGTCCGCCTCCAGCCGCAGTCCCGGCACCCGGGCGCCGCGCACCTCACGAACCCGGCGGGCCTGCGGCAGCGCGGCCGCGACCCGGGCCAGCACCCCGGGCAGGTCGGCCGGGCCGGGCAGCGCCGCCACCAAGTCCAGGTCGCCACCGTCCAGCTGGCAGCCCAGCCGCCGGGAGCCGACCAGGTGGACGACTCCCTCGGGCAGTGCCGCGGCCAGCCGGCGGGCCAACGCGTCGGCTTGGGAGGTGCGTTGAGGCGACTCGGGGTGGAGCGTGACCGTCGATTCCTCCGGCAGCACCCGCACCTCGCCCGTCCCCAGGGTGACCACCGCGCGCGGGCGCATCGGCTCCTCGCCCCGCCGGGAGAGCACGACCAGCTCGCCCACCCGGGCGTCCGTCCCGCGCAGCCGGGCGGCGCAGTCGGCGGCCACCCGCTGGGGGTCGTCGCTGCGCCCGAGAGTGAGGTGCGGGGTGTAGTCCTCGGCGCGGCCCCGGCAGCGGGGGAAGCGGCGTTCCAGGGCGTGCCGCAGCTCCGCCCAGGGTTCGGCCGCGGCGGCGGCCGGGTCCAGCCAGACCGTGGCGTCCTCGCGGTGGCCGAAGGTGTGCACGCCCTCCAGCCGGGCGGTGAACGGGGCGAGCTCGGCGGCGGCCGTGCCGAGCAGCGGCAGGGCGCGGTCGAACTCGAACTCCGGTACGAAGCCGAACAGCAGGTTGACGTGCGGGGGCCAGCGGTACAGCTGCGGGTCGTAGGCGGCGCGCAGCTGCTGGATCGGCGGCCACAGTTCCTCGGGCGGCAGCCAGGCGACGGCGGTCCGGGCGGTGGGTGCGGCGTCGAGGGCCTCGGGGGCGGGGGAACCGCCGAGGGCGAGGTCGACGGCCACGCCGTAGTGGTCGGAGGGGTGGAGGCCGTCGGTGCTCGGGCGGTTGCCGAGCAGGGTGGCGGCGGTGGCGCGGGCCCGGTCGGAGCGGTGCAGGACGCGGTCGATCCGGCCCGGGCGGCCGGTGAGCGAGGAGACGGCGGCGAGCGGGTTGGCGGTCGGGTCGAAGGTGGGGGTGTCGTCGGCCGGGCCGTGCACCTCGGTCCAGGCGTCCCGCAGGCCGAGTGCGGCAGCGGGCCCGGACGGGCCGGTGCGGGCGTCGTTGAAGTCGCCGAGCAGCAGCAGTTCGCCCTCGATGCCGGCCAGGCCCTCGGCGAGCCGGGCGAGTTCGGCCTGGCGGCGGGCGGGTCCGTCGGTCGAGTGGTCGCTGCTGAGGTGGACGGCGGCGACGGTCAGCGGGGTGTCGGCGGTCCGCACGGTGACGGCGGTGACGGCCTTGTGCGGGCCGAGCGCGTGGCGCCCCGCCTCCAGCACCGGGAGGCGGCTGAGCAGCAGCAGACCGTACTCGGGCACGTCGCGGCCGGACGGGTCGGTGCCGAGGACATAGCGTTCGCGGACCCAGGGCTCGGCCAGCAGCTGGACGACCAGGGCCGGCTCGACCTCCTGGAGCGCGATGACGTCGGCGTCGGCGGCCGCCAGCTCGGCGAGCAGCAGCGGTCGGCGGCGGGCGGTGGCGATCCGGTCGGCGTCGTAGCGGTCCCACAGGGTGTTCCAGGTGACCACGCGCAGGGTGTCCGCGGTGGCCCTGGCTGTGGTGTCGGGCCCGGTGCCGGCCCGGTGGTGGGGCTGCCAGCCGCCGTCCGGCCGCCAGGCGTACGGGGTGGCGGCGGTGAAGAAGGGCGCGGGCAGGTGGCGCGGTTCGGCACGGTGACCGGCCTCGGTGGTGTCCAGGACGTCCACGCCGGTGCCGCGGTCCCACACCACGACGCCGTCGGCCTCGACCCAGTACACCCGGTGCCAGGGGATCTCGCCGGAGGCGGTGAAGGCCTCCAGCGGGATGCGCTCGGTGCGGTCGTCGCGCTGGCGCACGCCCAGGACGAACCGGGCCGGGTCGAAGCGGGCGTCCCAGCGGATGCGCTGGCAGACCTGTTCGATGGGGCGCATCAGTCCTCCTCGGAGTCGAGCGAGCCCGCCGTGTCCTCCACGGTGCCACCCGGGCCGACGTACCAGGTACGGTGCGCCTGGCCGGGGTAGGGCGGGCTGTAGCGGTGCAGTTGGGCGGTGAGCACCTCGGGCGGTACCGGGTGCAGGCGGACGGCGTTGCGGCGCAGCAGCTCCTGCTCGCCGACCAGCAGCACCACCTGGGTGAGCAGGGCATCGCGGCGCCGGGCGGTGCCGTGGACGTGCGAGCGCTGCTCGCGGTTGAGCGAAGTGGCGTCCCAGACGACGGTGGCGGCCGGTTCGGCCAGGGCACCGTCCAATCGGGCCAGGGCGGTGCGCAGCACCTCGGGGTTGTTGCGCTGGTCGGCGCGCGAGCCGCGGGCGGCGCGCAGGTCGTCCAGGCTGATCCGGGCGGAGACGCCGGGCAGGGCGGCGGAGAAGGTGCTCTTGCCGCTGCCGGACGGGCCGCTCAGGTGGACCAGGCGGGGGAAGCGGCCGTCGCGCCAGCGCCAGGTGGCGGCGACCGCCTCCTCGACGGTGCTGATCCGGCCGAGCGCGTACGCCTCACGGGCCTGGGCCCAGCAGCGGTCGGCGGCGTCAGGGCCGTCGGGGCTGTCGGCGGCGAGGTCGGCGAGGGCCTCGCGCAGGCCGGTGCGCAGCCAGGCCAGCGGGTCGGCGCCGAGTAGCCCGGCGTCCTCGGCGTGCAGGGCGGACCAGGCGACCTGCTCGCGCTCCGCCGGGCCGGGGGCGGCGGCCGCGGCCACCGCGTGCAGCACGCCGAGGTCGGCGGCGCTCGCGAGCCGGACCAGTCCGGTGCGGCGCTCGGCGTCCGGGTACGGCTGCTGGAGGCCGGCCTGGAGGCCGACCAGGTCGGCGACCCGGCGGGCCAGGGGCAGGCCGAGGCGGTCGGCGAGCCGGGGTGCGAGCGACTCGCGGCGGGCGGTGCGCAGTGCGGTGGCGAGCACGCCGGCCAGGCGGGCGTCGCCGGTGCGGCCGAGTTCGTCGAGCCGGGCGGAGACGTCGGCCAACTCCTCGGTCAACTCCTCGGCCCGGCGGTCGGGTTCGGGGTGGCGTTCGAACTCGGGCTGCCCTTCGGATCCGTGGTAGCCGCCGAGCTCGGGCAGGCCCAAGGAGGCGGCCAGCAGCGGGAGTTCCGGCACGCGTCCGGAACGGACGTCCCAGAGCGCGGCGTCCGGCCCGAGGCCGTTCTCCACCACCGCGGCGTGCATCCAGTGGGTGTCGGTCCGTACGTGCTGCGGGCGGACCCACTTGGCGACCCGCTCGCCGAACTCGCCCCGGGGGAAGCCCCGGACGGTCCGGACGACGTAGCCCTCCTGCCGGTCGAGGTCCAGGCGCAGGGCGCGCAGGGCTCGTTCGTCGTAGCGGCCGCGCCAGAGCACCCGGGGGGTCGGCACGCCGAGGCGGCGCAGGAAGCGCACGGTGGCGTCCCAGTCCAGGCAGTGGTCCTGGTCGGTCCAGACCGAGAAGCCGTAGAACCAGCTGTCCAGCTCGGTGTACGGGATGGAGTGCCGGGCGAACAGGTTCTCGCCGCAGATCCGCCAGCCGTCCGGGATGCGGGCACCGACCCGGTTCTGCAGGCCCTTGACCCAGGCCCGGGAGGGGTGGTGGGCGGAGTCCAGCGAGCGGGCGTGCAGGCCGTCGGGGTAGAGCGTGGTGTTCTCGCCGTCCATCTTCTCGGTGACGACGACCTCCGCCCCGGCGAGGCCGGAGACGTCCCCGGTCCGTACGTCGTCCGCCGCGGCCCCCGGTGACCAGGGGAGATGCGGCGTCCGGGGGTAGTGCACTCGCATGTCCGGCTCCCTGAACGTCCTTGATCCGGCGGACACTGTAGGAGCCGGTGAGAGGTGAGGGCCACCGATTAACGGGGCTGGTGGGTGCTGCAGGGGGGCTCAGTCGATGCGGTGCTCCCGCCAGAAGGGCGCCAGGTCGACGGGGGTCGCGGCCTGGGCGGCGGCCTTGAACTCGGCGGTGGTGGAGACGCCGAACCAGTGGGCGCGGGCGTAGTCGTGCAGCAGGGTGGACATCGTGTCCGCGCCGATCAGTCGGCGCAGTTCGTGCAGGGCGCAGGAGCCGTGGTCGTAGATGACCGGCTCGTAGCGGTCGGGGTGGGCGTCCCAGTAGCTCATCGAATTGGTGAGGCGCTCGCCCGGGGCGAGGAAGGGCGTGGCGGCGGTGCAGCCCTCCTTGGTCCGGCCCATTTCGACGTCCATGGCGTACTCGGCGAAGGACTCGTCCAGCCAGGGCGCGCGGTACTGGTCGTCGCCGACGACGCCGTACCACCACTGGTGCGCCAGCTCGTGGATGACGGCGGAGGGGCGGATCCGGTCCAGGACGAAGGCCGGGTACTCCATGCCGCCGAAGTCGAAGGCGTCGTCGAGGACGGTGGCGACGTCCCCGTACGGGTAGGGGCCGTAGCGGGCGGAGTGGTCGTCGATGGTGCGCAGGGAGAGGTCCAGCATCGCGCGGGCGTCCTCGGCGGTGACGGCGGCGACCGAGTAGACGGCCATCCGGACGCCGCCGGCCGACCGCCCCTCGATGCGGTGGAACGGCCCGGCGGCCCAGGCGAATTCGCGGACGTGCCGGGCGCCGACCCGGGTGATCGTGCGGCCCGGACCGCCGGGGGAGTCGACGGCGGTACCGGTGGCGGGCACCAGCACCTCGGTGGGGTGGTCGAGGGTGACGGCGAAGTCGGAGGCGAGGCCGAAGAAGGACTCGCCGAGCTCGCTGTACGGGTCCAGGTGCCAGCCCGTCCCGTCGCGGACGGCGAGGACGGGTAGGGCGTTGCCGATGAAGCTGAACGCGCCGTCGCGGCCGAAGCGGTCGATGCCGTCCGGGACGTCGACGGCGAGGTCGAACTCGACCGTGCCGGAGGCGCCTTGGGCCAGCGGGCGGGCCAGCGGGACGCGCAGGGCCGTGCAGTCGACCTCGGCGGTCCCGTCCAGGCCGGTCACCCGGACGGACGGGGTCGCACAGCCGCCGCGGAAGTTGTCCCAGAGCCGCAGGTACACCTCGTGCAGCGGCTCCGGCGAGGCGTTGCTGAAGGTGATCCGCTCGTGGCCGTGCCAGTGCGCACCGGTGGCGTCGCTGCTCAGCCCGACGGCGTAGACCGGGGTGCCGGGGGTGCGCGTCGGGTCGGCGGGGGCGCGGCCGGGCGGGGAGGCGGCCACCGACAGGAGGACGGCGAGGACGGCGAACAGGGGGAGGAGGCGTCGCACGCCGTGGACTCCTGTCGGTGGAGGGGGGCGGAGGGGCCGGGTGCAGGGGCGGGGTGCCCTGAGAACGGCCCCGACCACCCCGGGGACACGAGCACCTCCGCCGTCGGGGTGACCGCGCAGACCTCCCGCCGACGGCACGGGGAGCGAGGGCTCGGGGAGCGGCGCGGGGACTCGTCAGCGGACGGGCAGGGCGGCTCCCGAGGTTTCGACCAGGAGCTGGAGCAGGGCGTCGGCGACCTGGGCGGCACCCGCCGTGCCGACCGCGTTCGTCAACGCCGTCCAGTCGGGGACGTGATGGCCGGGGACGTGATGGCCGGGGGCATGACGCCCGGGGGCAGTCAGGTCGGCCCCGGGCGCGTCGGCCAGCCTCTCGGTCAGCCCGTCGGCCAGCTGTTTGAGCTTCTCGACCAGGCCCTCCCGTACGGCCGTCGCCGTCCGGTGGCGGCCGAGGTCGGCGGCGCGGGCGATGCCGCCGTAGATCAGGTCGAGTGCCTTGCCCTCACCGTGGACGCGCAGGGCCAGCGCCTCCTCCTCGTCGAACACCTCCCGGGGCCAGCGGAGGCGGACGTCGGCGCCGAGCGCCTGGCTGTGGAAGCGGCCGCTGAAGATCTGGCTGAGGTTCTGCGGCGGCAGGCAGAGCGTGGGGGTGCCGAGTCGCCCGGCCTCCAGGAGGGTGGTCAGCCCGGGGGAGGTGAGCAGCACGTCGCACTCGGCGAGGCGGCGCAGGAACTCCTTGTGGGGGAGGGCGCCGACGGCGGTGATGGGCGGATGGGCGCAGGAGTCCACCAGCTGGGCGGCCAGCCAGGCGGGCAGGTTGCCCGCGATGTGCACCTCGGTGACCCCGCTCGCGGTGAGCGCCTCCAGCGCGGCGGGCAGGACGAGTTGCGGATAGCTCGCCCAGTCCGTGAGGTGGGGCCCGCGCAGTCCGCCGAGGTTGAGCAGCGCGCGCCGGGGGTGGGGCGTGGGGGTGCTGCTGCGGACGACGCCGCCGTCGTCGATCACGGCGTCCACCCAGCGGAGCTGACGTGCGTCGGCCAGCACTCGGGCGCCCTCCGGCGGCAGCTCCACGCACCGCTGGGCGCAGTACACCTCGGCGTCCAGCGGGAGGTCGGGCCGGTCGCCGTCCGTCCAGAGGAACGGCAGGCTGTCCACGAACACCACCGGCACCCCGCAGGCCCGCAGCGCGTTCGCCAGCGCGCCGTCCAGCACCACGAGCGCCGCCCGCACCCGCTGCGCCTGGACGATCCGGCTCAACTCCCGGTTCGACCGCTCCTCCGGCAGGTCGAACCAGCGCTTCACCGGCTGCTCGGCGAGCACCGGTCTGCCCAGCCCGGAGGCCAGTCCGATGAATCTCAGCCGTTCGCCGCCGCGGGCCCGGAGCGCGGACAGGACCGCGCTCAACTTCCCCGAACTGCCCCAGCCGAACTCCACCCCGGCCACGGCCACCGTGCTGCTCTCCGCGTTCGCCTTCATCGCTGCCAACTCCCCCGCCCGTACCGGATTTCCTGTCGCTCCGCATTCGTACCAGCCGGGTGAGGAAGGGTCGGTTCGACTACCTACGGAAAAGTGAAACCTAACCACCCCACCAGGTGAAGTTCCCGTTCAGCGTATTGACGAAGGAGGGTCAAGCGGCGCAGTCGGCAGCCCGCCGCTCCCCACCGGGGGAGGGTGTCGGCTACCGCCCGGGGGTGGCGTCCTCGATGGCCGCGAGCAGGCGGGTGTGAACGGCGGTGGCGGCCGCGCGGGTGGCCGGGTCGGGGTCCTTCAGCTGCGGGGTGATCAGCTCGGCGGCCGCGGCGAGGACCGGTACGGGCACGGTCGCCTCGCGCAGGTGGAGGAGTTGGGAGGCGGCTCGCTCACCGGGCGTGGCCTGGGTGCGGGCATCGGGGATGAGGGCGGTGAGGCCCCGGGGAATCGGCTGAGTGCTGGTCACCCGCCCCATTCTTCCGCGCCCCGCCCGACCGTGGTGACCGGGAACCGGTAGGGGCCGGCGGAGAGGGTCGGGGGCGCCCTGACCGTGGGCGGAGGGCCCGTCGCAGCGGCCCCGGGCGTGGGGATCGGGAAAAGGTTTGGCGGGGTGCCCGGGAAATCTTGTATGGTTCTTCGCGAATCATCCAGAGGGGTGGAGGGACCGGCCCTACGAAGCCCCGGCAACTCCCCGTTCGACCCGGCGTCCGAAGTACGCGCCGTGCCGTTCGGGGTCAGTGCCAACTCCGGCCTGTCGCCAACGTGGCGCGGGGAAGATGAGGAGACACGGTGCTCTCTGTGCTGTCCTTCGCCCGGGCGCTTCCCGCCCCGGCCCTTTCGCGTACCCGTCTCGTGCTCGGCGCAGGCAATCTGCTGTTCCCGCAGGCCTGTCCCCGCTGACCACCCCGCTCCCACCCCCACCGGAGCGCCCGTGAGCCGAACCCACCCGTCGCTCACGGGATCTGAGACTGGAGTACCCGTCCATGGAGAACACGAGCGGCGTCGGCGTGCTCGACAAGATCACCTCGATCCTCGGCACCCTGGAGGCCGGCCCGGCCACCTTGGCCGGGCTGGTCGACGCCACCGGCCTGGCCCGGCCGACCGCCCACCGGATCGCCGTCGCACTGGAACACCACCGGCTGCTCGGCCGGGACCTCCAGGGCCGGTTCGTCCTCGGCCCGCGGCTCGCCGAGCTCTCGTCCGCCGCCGGTGAGGACCGCCTGCTGGCCGCCGCCGGTACGGTCTTGACCCACCTGCGCGACGTCACCGGCGAGACCGCCCAGCTGTACCGGCGGCAGGGCGAGGTCCGGATCTGCGTCGCGGCCGCCGAGCGGCTGTTCGGCTTGCGGGACACCGTTCCGGTCGGCCTGGCCCTGCCGATGAAGGTCGGCTCGGCCGCCCAGGTCCTGCTGGCCTGGGAGGAGCCCGAGCGGCTGCACCGCGGGCTCCAGGGCGCCCGGTTCACCGCCACCGCGCTCAGCGGTGTGCGGCGCCGGGGGTGGGCCCAGTCGATCGGCGAACGCGAGCCCGGCGTCGCCTCCGTCTCCGCGCCCGTGCGCGGCCCGTCCGGGCGGGTGGTGGCGGCGGTCGCGGTCTCGGGGCCGATCGAACGGCTCACCCGGCACCCCGGTGCCCGCCTCTCGCAGGCCGTCATCGAGGCGGCCGGCCACCTCACCGAGGCGCTGCGCATGCCCTGACGGACGAACTGCGCACTCAAGAGCGATGTGCGGGCCCTGGCCGAGCCGCTGACCAGGGCCCGGGCGGCCACCGGCACCTCCGTGCCGGTGGCCGGACCGGCTCAGCGCCGCAGGTGCTGGACGGCGCGCGGGCCGGCGGCGGGCGCCCCGGTGCGCGCCGCCTGGTCGGTCGGCGCGCCCGCGGCCGGGCTGCGCAGGGTGTCGGGCCGGAAGCGGCCGCTGTAGACGTCGGTGGAGTTCAGCGGGTCGGCGCCGGCGGTCACCAGCACCGGGCGGATCCGGTGGCCGTCGGTGATCAGGGCCTCGTAGTCGCCGAGGAAGTGTCCCCCGGCGAAGGGCGCCTTGAGCCAGTCGAAGACCGGCGAGATCTGCCGCTCGACCGGGCTGTTCTCGCCGCCGCGCGGGAAGCTGAGCAGCCAGGCGGCGGTGGGCAGCGTGGTGGTGTCGCCCGGGGTGAGGTAGCGCAGGTCGTAGTAGCTGACGGCGACGGTGCCGTCGGCCGTCACGGTGATGGACGGGGTGAAGGCCGGCGCGCCCGGGGCCTGGTTGATCCGGGTGGGGGCGCTCCAGGTCCGGCCGCCGTCCGTGGAGTGCACCAGCTGGATCGCGTCGTACCGGCCGCCGGTGGACTCCGAGCCCTCGTAGGCGAGGTAGAGCTCGCCGGTCTGCGGGTCGATGGCCACGCTGGGCAGGCCGGCGCCGGCCCGGAGGGACTTGGTGGCGTCGGTGGGCGCGTTCGGGTGGACCTCGGGGACGGAGGTGTCGGCGGCGACCCGGACCGGCTGGCTCCAGGTGCGGCCCTGGTCGGTGGAGCTGACCATGCCGAAGTGCACATCGCTGACCGTGGTGGCGGTCGCGTCGGTGAAGGTGATCCAGTCGAAGAAGTCGTACAGCGTGTCGGTGCGGGGGTCGACCACGATCTGGTTGCCGATGGTCTGGGTGTTCGGCGTCGTGGCGGTGATCACGAAGGGCTTCGCCGGGGACCAGGTGCGGCCGTGGTCGCGGGTGACGGAGAGGTAGCCCGGCCCGTCGAAGACCGGCGTCGGGCCGGCGGCCTGGTCCACCCGGTCCCAGACCTGGTAGGCCGTGCCCGGGTGGACCGGGTCGGCGGTGACGGCGTTCTTGTCGTCGGTGATCGCCGGGTCGTTGTCGCCGATCAGCTCGGTGACGTGCTGCCAGCTGCGCCCGCCGTCGGTCGAGGTGGCGGCGGCCACCGCGCTGCGGGGCGTGGTGGCGTCGAAGACCAGGGCGCTGGCGTAGGCGGTGCCGTCGGGGCCGAAGCTCACCCAGCCGTCGGAGGCCCGCTGGTAGGCCAGCCCGCCCGGGGCGCAGTGGGTGAACGGCAGGGCGGTCTGGGTGAAGTGCACGCCGTCCGTGGTGTAGCTGGAGCTCAGGCCGCGGGCGCCGCCGTTGGACCAGCGGTCCTGCTGGTAGATGGTGATGGTGTTCGCCGGTGCGAGCGGGTTGGCGGCGGCGTACGGTTCGTCCTCCGCGGACGGGTAGTTGGTGCCGTCGCCGTCCGCGGAGAGGTCGCAGGCGGCGTACGGGTCGCCGGGCGAGATCACGGCGAGCGGGGCGTCGGGCGTGCCCGCGCCGGTCGCGGTCGTGTCGGTCGGGTTCGCGCCGCTCGCGGTCGTGCCGGGCGTGGCCGCGCCGGCCGGGGTGCCGCCCGCGACGGCGGCGAGGAGGAGCGCCGCGGTCGCGGTGGCGAGCGACGCTCTGGTGCGGAACTGCATGGAGACCCCCATGGTCGTCAGCGGGAGGTGCCTGGTGTGCTGGATGGTGGTGCTGTGCTGTCCCGGTGCCGAACGGGAGTTGACGTTCGGTCGGCCGCGCGAGTCTAGCCAGCCCCAGGGGGCGCGCCAACCATCCGCGCGCGCTCCTTACCCAGTCCGTACCATCCCTCGCCCTACCGGCCCTGACCTGCGGCTTTGCTCCCACGTCCCGGTTGTCCCCCGGGCGATCGACCGTCCGGGCGCCCATCGCCCGGATATTCGGTTTGCCCTGTCGTACCCCCGTTCTAGGGTGCTCCCGACACGACCTGAGAGAGAGTCCGTTGAGCCAAACCTTTCGCGTCGACCTGCGCGGGATCGTCGACCTCCTGAGCCACCACCTCTACACCAGCCCGCAGGTGTACGTCCGCGAGCTGCTGCAGAACGCCGTGGACGCGATCACGGCCCGGCACCCGGGCGACGCCGCCGCGGCGTCGCGGGAGGCCCGGATCGCGATCGCCTCCAGCGACACCACCGGCGACGGCTCACTGAGCATCAGCGACAACGGCATCGGCCTCGCCGAGGCGCAGGTGCACGAGTTGCTGGCGACGATCGGGCGCAGCTCGAAGCGCGACGACCTGGGTTTCGCCCGGCACGAGTTCATGGGCCAGTTCGGCATCGGCCTGCTGTCCTGCTTCATGGTCTCCGACGCCATCGAGGTCACCACCCGCCGGGCCGGCGAGCCCACGGTGCGGTGGCACGGCTTCTCGGACGGCGCCTACTCCGTCGAGCTCGCGCCCGCCGACGGACAGCGCGAGGAGACCGGGACCACGGTCACCCTGCGCCCCCGCCCCGGCTGCGAGCACCTGCTCACCCGCCGGGCCGTGACCGAACTGGTCAGCCACTACGGAGCCCGGCTGCCGCACCCGGTCACGGTGGACGGCACCCCGGTCACCGGCGGCCCCGCGCCCTGGGACCGCCCCGAGGGCGAGGGCGAACCGGCCCGCCGCGCCCGCCTGGAGGCGTACTGCGAGGAGGTCTTCGGCTTCGCGCCCTTCGACGTGATCGACGTGGCCACCGCCGAGGCGGGCCTGCGCGGGGTGGCCTTCGTCCTGCCGATGCCGGCCAACCCGGCCGTCCCGGCCGCGCACCGGGTGTACCTCAAGCAGATGCTGCTCGCCGAGGGCGCCGAACGCCTGCTGCCGGAGTGGGCCTTCTTCGTGCGCTGCGTCGTCGACACCTCGGAGCTGCGGCCCACCGCCAGCCGCGAGGCGCTCTACGAGGACTCCCTGCTGGAAGCGACCCGGGACGCCTTGGGCGACCAACTGCGCGGTTGGCTGGTGCGGTTGAGCCGTCAGGAGCCCGCCCGGCTGCGCTCCTTCCTGCGCGTCCACCACCTGGGCGTCAAGGCGCTCGCCCTGCACGACGACGACATGCTGCGCCTGGTCGCCGAGTTCTGGCCGATGGAGACCAACGTCGGCCCGCTGACCCTCGCCGAGTTCGCCGACCGCTACGGCCTGCTGCGCTTCACCCCGCTGCTGGACGAGTTCCGGCAGCTGGCGCCGGTGGCCGCCGCGCAGGGCTTGGCGGTCGTCAACGCCGGCTACGTGTACGACGCCGAACTGATCGACCGGCTCGCGACGGTGGACCGCGCCCTGGAGGTCGAGCAGCTCCGCGCCGCCGACCTCACCACCCACCTCCAGCGCCTCGACGCGGCCGAGGAACAGGCGATCGCCCCGTTCCTGGCCGTGGCCGACCGGGTGCTCGACCGGCTCGGCTGCGACCTGCTGGTCCGCTCCTTCGAACCGTCCGGACTGCCCTCGCTCTACCTCCTGGACGAGGACACCGCCTTCCACCTGGACGTCCAGGGCGCCCGGGAGCAGGTGGACGAGACCTGGGCGGCGATCCTCGGCAGCTTCCAGGCCGACACCCCGCCCCGGCCCCGGCTGGTGCTCAACCACCGCAACCCGCTCGCCCGCCAGGTCCTCGCGCTGGCCGACCCGGAACTCCGGACCATGTGCCTGGAGGGCCTGTACGCCCAGGCGCTGCTGCTCGGCCACCACCCGCTGCGCCCGGCCGACACCGCGGCCCTCAACCAGTCCTTCCTCGGCCTGATCGGCCGGGCCGTCGCCGGAGGTGTGCGATGAGCCGTACCGAGCAGGAGCTCCGGCAGCTCTACGCCAGTACGCGCGGGATGCCCACCGGTGCGGCGAAGTTCGCCGTCCTGGAGGAGGTGATCCGCCACGCCGACGCGCTCGGGCTGGTCGAGTTCGCCTTCGACGTGCGGATGTCGGCGACCTCGGTGTTCCAGCACAGCTGGGCACCGGAGAAGGCCTTCCTCACCTTCTCCTGGTGCCTGGCGGCCTACGACCGGGAACCGCACCGCTTCGGCTCCGGACACGAGCACACCCTGTTGTGGCAGTTCAAGTGGATGGCCTACAGCGTCTACCAGTACCCGGAGATCCCGCTGCAGCGGGGGACGGACCTGCTGGAGGACATGGAGCGGCGCTACCGCCGGGGCGGTCACAGCATGCACGCGGTCCTCCAGAACCGCGGCGAGGCGGCGCAGTTCACCGGCGAGGTCGAGCGGGCCCAGGCCTACTACGAGGAGATGGCGCTCACCCGCAGGGACGCCCTCTCCGATTGCGCGGGCTGCGTGCCCAGCAGCCAGGTGCAGAGCCTGGTGGCGCTCGGCCGGGACGAGGAGGCGATCCGGATCGGAGAGTCGGCGGTCCGCTCCGGCTGCACCGAACAGCCGCAGCTGATCTACTCCGAGCTGCTGCTGCCGTTCGTCCGCTCCGGCCTGGGTGAGCGGGCCGTCGAGGCGCACCGCGCCGCCTACCGGAGGATCCGGGACAACCCGCACCACCTGGGGGAGTTGGCGCTGAACCTGTTGTTCTGCGTGCACAGCGGCAACCTGGTGCGCGGACTCGACCTGATCGAGCGCCACCTCTCCTGGCTCGACCGGCCGCGTACGCCGCTGACGGAGATGGAGTTCGCGGCGGCGGCCGTGGCCGTCCTGTCCCGGAGCCAGGAGCAGAACGGCGGCGACGGCGGGGCGGTGCTTCGCTTCCCCACCGTCGAGGGCAAGCGACGACCGGATACCTCGGTGGCCGAGCTCGCGGTGGAACTGCGCGAGCGCGCCCTGGGCATCGCGGAACGTTTCGACGCCCGCAACGGCAACAGCTACCAGAGCACCCGAATACGCGACTGGATGGACACCGGCGCGATCGGCGAGCCCCTGCCGCTGTCGGTCTTCGAGCGGGCCGTGAACTCCCGCAGCGGGGAGCGCCTCCAGCGGCTGCTCGAGCAGGTCGCGGACCGGACCGCGGCCGGCGACCTGGTCGCGGCGGCGCGCAACAGGGTGGCCGTCGCCGAGGTGCTGCTCGCCGACGAGCAGTACGCCGAGGCCGCGGAGGCCGCCGAGGAGGCTGTCCGCGAGCTCGACCGGATCGGGCTGACGGCGGACGCGGCGGCCTGCCGCTGGGTGCTGGCGCGCGCCTACCGGATGGACGGGCCGGGCGGCTCCGGCATCCGGGTGCTGCGCGAACTCCTGGACTCGGATCCGTGGGGGCGGGAGGCGCAGGACGGTGCCCCGGCGGCGTCGCCGGAAGCGCTGCAACGGCTGCAACCGCCATCGCTGCTGCCGGCGCGTCCGGAGCTCGAAGCCGCCCTCGGCCGGTGGCTGGGCTACGGTCCTGAGGCGGCCGGCTGGAGCCTCGCCGCCGCGCGCGGCTTCGCGGCCGCGGGGCGGGAGGAGGAGGCGCTCGCGGCGCTCGGGGAGGCGCTGGCCCGGCACCCGGACGCCGATGCCGAGCCCACGGACGGCGTGCTCGCCGACCTGCTGGGGGAGACCGGTGCGGTGCTCGGCCGCCTCTTCGGCGAGGCCGGTTCGCCCGGTCGGGTCGGCGAGCGCGGCCCGACAGGCCTGGCTGGCCCGGCCGATCCCGCCGTCTCGCCCACTGTCGTCGTCCTGATCGCCTACGCCGAGCACCTGCAGGCGATCGGCCGCCTGGAGGAGGCCGCCGAGCGGCTGCGGACGGCCTGCTCCCTGCTCGACGCGCACCCGGACACCGAAGCGGCCGGGCGCCGCAGCACGGTGCTCACCGACCTCGGTGAGGCGCTGCTGCGACTCGGTGACGTGGCGGCCGCCGAGGAGTTCGCCCGTGCCGCCCTCGCGCTGCTGGACCCGGACGACGCCTGGGAGGAGATCGTGCTGCTCGGAAAGGTCCTGCGGGCCCGGGGCGCCGACGAGGAACTGGCGAAGCTGCTCACCGAACACGGCCTGGAACTGGAGGACCTCGACGACTGAGCCGACCTGCCGGTACCCGACCCTGAGGGTTTACCGGCCGCCCTCCCGCAGGGCGCGCTCGACGGTCCGCAGGGCGGTCGCCGACTGCTCCCAGCCGTGCCACCAGAAGAGCCCGCCGTCGTGGCTGGCCTCGGCGGCGAGCGCGGTCAGCTGGGCCCACGGGCCGGCCGGGATGCCGAACCGGGGCTGGGCGGCGAGCCCTTGGACCGCCGCGGCCTCGACCGGGACCATGCCGACCAGGGGGAAGGGCGCGCCGTCTGCGGCTCGGCCGGTGCCGTGGAGCATCGGGTGCAGGGTGATCGGGTCGAGCAGCAGGGTGAGGGTGGCGCTCGGCACGGCATCCGGGCCGTCCCGCCAGTCGAGGCGTCGGCCGGTCAACTCGGCCTCCGGCACGGGCTGTCCGTCGAGGGTGACGCCGTCCTCCGCGATCCGCAGCTTCGCGCCGACGCCCGGCCGCGAGGGCAGCCGCAGCCGGTAGTCCCCGTACAGACACGGCGGGACGTCCGCCAGCGCCCGGTCGAACGGGACGGTCACACCGTCCACCTCGAAGCCCGCCGGGCCGATCAGCACCGCGGCGGTGACGGGCTCGCCGTCGACGCTGACCCGCAGGCGCGGCGCCGTACCGACCGCGTCGGGCGCCACCTCCACGCGTACGCCCCCGGCGTGGTACCCGCCGACCAGGTCGGCGAGCGGCGGCGTCTCCGGCAGCGGGTACTCCGTCAGGCGGACGGCGTGCCCGACGGCGTGCCCGACGGTGTCGACCGTGCTGACGGTGCCGAGCAGGCGGCGCCGCCCGTCGCGGCCGAACTCGGTGCGCAGTTCGCCGCCGCTGCCGTCCGGCTCGCGCCAGCGCAGCACGCCGCGCTCATAGCGCGGGTCGGCGATCCGGCGGCCGTTGACGTGGACCCGGTGCCGGGGCGGGTCGGTCGCGCGGCCCAGGACGTAGACGGAGAGCTCGCCGGCCGGTGTGCCGTACAGGCCGGTCCACGGGTAGAGGGCGTCGGCGAGGACGGAGTCCAGGTCCTGCCGGATCGACGGCCAGCCCGTGACGCCCTCGCGCAGCAGCCCGCGCGCCTCGGACTTGCGGGTGAGCAGGGTGCGCAGCCGCCGCGCGGCCTCCGGGGCGGGCCGCCGCCGTACGCCCCGGGCGGCGGCTTGCAGGGCGAGGTCCTCGCGCCGGGCCAGCAGGGCGCGTTCGGCCGCGCCGAGCTCGGGCGGCGCCCAGTCGGCGACGGCGGCCGCGGGCTCCCGGACGTAGCGTTCGCGCAGGGCACTGTCCTCACCGAGGGCGAGGACGAAGCGGGCGCCGGGCGTGTCCTCCTGCCAGTGGTACGCGGCCGGGACGCGGAAGCCGGCGAAGTCGTCGAGGGCGGCGAGCTCCCGCGGGCCGTACTCGTCGATGGTCCGCAGCGGCCCGTCGGGCGGGCGGACGGTCTGACCGGGCTTGAGCAGCCCGAGGCGTCGGAGCGCCTCCGGGTCGGCCGGGGCGGCCGCGGTGGGTGCCAGGTACCAGGTGGAGGCGCTGGTGACGGAGCGCTGCACGGCCGGGTCGCGCAGAGCGGCGACGGTGTGCTCGGCGGTGACGGGTTCGAGGCCGCGGTAGCGGGCGCCGATGTAGTTGACCACGGTGTGGTCCGGCCCGTAGACCTCCTCCAGCCGGTCGAGCAGGACGGGCAGGTGGCGGTTGGTGAACCCGCCGCGCTGGTAGTCGAGTTCGCCGACGACGCCGACCTGCCAGAGCACCAGGTGCAGGCCCGGGTCGATGCGCCGGCCCCGGATCAGCAGGTCGGAGGCCTCGAAGGTCTGCATGCCGGGGGTGCTCGGGTCCACCCCGAGGTCGGCGCAGAGCACGTCCAGGGCGCTGATGCCGGGCCGCATCACGGCGCGGTGGCCCTCGCGGCGGGCGATCCGGACGGCGCGGTGGCTGGAGAGCACGAAGATGCCGGGGTGGCCGTAGAACACCGCGGCCACCCGCCGCCCCGCGCGGACGAAGTGCAGGACGGCTTCGGACATCTGGACGTACGTCAGGTACCGGTCCTTGGCGTCGTCGTAGAGGACGCCGAGGTCGTAGGCGTCCGGTCGCCAGGCGTTGATCCGCACCACCGTGGCCGGGTCCGCCACGCAGTGGAAGACGTGGTCGGCCTCGCGGAGCAGACGCTCGTCGGCGCGGGTGAACCCGGCCGCCTCGATGCCCGAGCCCAGGACGGTCAACTCGCCCTTGGCGTCGTCGGATCCACCGCTGGCTCCATCGCCGGGCGGACCGGCTGCGGCGATCGCGCGGGTCAGTTCGGCCCACCGGTCCTCGTGCTCGCGCCGGGAGGGGAAGCGGTCGAAGGGGCGGGCGTAGCGGTGGGCGGAGGGCAGGCCGTGGTCCATGCGCGCGGCGCGGTCCTCAGACCGTGCCGGCGGCGGTGTCGGCGGTGTCGGCGGTGTCGGCGGTGTCGGTGATCCGGGGCGCCGTCGCGTCCACCAGGAGCGGGGGGTCGAGCTGGACGTACGTCTGGACGACCTGCGGTGCGGGCCCCGCCGGGGCCGCGACGTCGAACTCGAAGTCCATCTGGATGGACTGCGGCGGCAGCGGATCCATCTGGGTGACCTGCGGCATGGGTTCCACCGGGATCGAGAGGGCACCCGGTTCCGCGAGGTCCGTGAGGTCCGCGGCGATGTCGCCGGCCAGGGCGAGGTCGATGTCCACGTCGATGTCCACGACGTCGACGGGCAGGCTGCTTGCGGTGAGCGTGATCACGGCGGTCACTCATCCCCTCGGAGCCACGGTGGCAGGCGAGTTCATGCTACTGATCGGCCGTCCGGCCGAACAGGGGCGGAGCCCTCGGACATCGCCGACCCGGAACCCGGCATCCCACCGTCAGGCAATCGGCCCAGCCCGGCGCGCGCCCGCCGAACCGGGCTGGTGAGCTGTGCGGGGAGCCCGCCGCGGACCGGTCTCCCGGACCCCGAAGGAGACCCCCGTGCCGGATCCGACGACCTCGTACGCCGACCTGCGCGCCCTGGTGATCAACTGCACCCTCAAACGCTCCCCGGAACGCAGCCACACCCAGGGCCTGATCGACGTCAGCACCGGCATCCTGCAACGCCAGGGCGTCGAGGTCGAAGTCCTGCGCGCCGTCGACCTCGACATCGCCACCGGCGTCTGGCCGGACATGACCGAACACGGCTGGGACACCGACGACTGGCCGGTCATCTACTCCCAGGTGATGTCCGCCGACATCCTCACCCTGGCCGGCCCGATCTGGCTGGGAGACAACTCCTCCGTGATGAAGAAGGTCATCGAGCGGCTCTACTCCTGCTCTTCGATCCTCAACTCCGAAGGCCAGTACGCCTACTACGGCCAGGTCGGCGGCTGTCTGATCACCGGCAACGAGGACGGCGCCAAGCACTGCGCGATGAACGTCCTCTACAGCCTCCAGCACCTGGGCTACACCGTCCCCCCGCAGGCCGACGCCGGATGGGTCGGCGAGGCCGGCCCGGGCCCGTCCTACCTCGACCCGGGCTCCGGCGGCCCGCAGAACGACTTCACCAACCGCAACACCACCTTCATGACCTGGAACCAGCTCCACCTGGCCCGGATGCTCAAGGACGCCGGCGGCATCCCGGCCCACGGCAACCAGCGCTCCGAGTGGGACGCCGGCTGCCGCTTCGACTTCGAGAACCCCGAACACCGCTGAGCCGCCAGGCATTTGTCGGGTGGGGCTGGAAGCCTGGCCGGGTGTGCCTGATCGTTACGTGGTGGAACTGCATCGGCCGGTCCGGTAACGAGATCGTACGGGCGCGAACGGATCGGGAGAAGGGTTCCCGGTTCGGTGAAATGCATGGCTACGACGGTGCGCGGCTGCCCTCCCCAGTGCTGCGTCTCGCCGCCAGTTGTCGTTTCGGGTCTCAACGGCTGCCGGGCCCTGCGCCGGCAGATGGCTGTCACTGGATTGGGGGAGCCGGGGGAGCGCTTGGTGTGCGGCGCCGGGCCGCGACCACCGTCTGGGAGGTTCGGTCTCGTAGTGCACGTACGTGATCAAGGCGATGGCGCCGGTCTACGGTCGTGGAAGCCGTCTGCGGACGGCAGTCAGGCCGGCGTCCACGTGTGGTTGATGGTGTCACCGCCGAGCGCTACTGAAGGTCAGCTCCCAAGGGCCGGTGCGTCCCGGGTGAATTCCAGTCGTGGGTTGGTGGCGGCCTCGCGCAGTGCGTCCGCGCCGTGGCGGCGCGGCCACGCTGCCGTGGTCAGGTGCGTACGGCTGTCCGGGCGGCGGGACCGAGGAGTATGCCGAGATCCCTGGTACGGGCCATTGCCACCGTGCTGTCGCCACCGTTGAGTGGGGGCATGACCACCCCTGGGTACGCGGCCGCCGAGCGGGTCGTCCTGCGGATCGCCGCCCTCCCCGTCGGCGCTCTCGACCCACTGGGTCCGCGGGCCGCCCGGTACGACCCGGACGGGACCGACGAGGAGCTGGCCGCGTACGTGACGGCCCTGGCCTCCCACCCGGTGCTGCGCGAGGCGGTGGAGCTGGCGAGCGACTCGCTCGCGTCGGCGCTGCGGCAGATCGAGCAGGGCCGGGTGCCGCGGCGCGGGCGGCTGGTCGCGGTGGCCGTGGCCCTGACGAAATACGCCCTGCGGATCACCCGGCGCCCGACCCCCTTCGGAACCTTCGCCGGGGTCGCCTTCGCGGAGCTGACGCCCGCGCCCTACGCGCGGGTCGGCGAAGCGCACCGCAAGTCGGTGCGCCCGGACGCCGAGTGGTTCGCGGGGGTCGTCGACGCGTGTGTGGCGGCGGGCGGGCCGGTCGGCGACGCGCAGGTCGTCGTCAACGACCTGTGCCGGATCCGCGGCGACCGGCTGCACCTGCCGTGGGCGGCACCGGCGGACGGCGCCACGGCGGAGCGGGACCGATCGGTCCGGCTGGGCCCTGCGGTCCGGTTCGTGTCCGAGCGCGCGGCGCTGCCCGTGCGGTTCTCCACCCTGGCTGGGGAACTGGTGGAGCGCGGCCTGGCACCTGCACCGCAGTGGGCCGACCAGCTGCTGCGCAGACTGGTCGCGGCACGGTTCCTGCTCACCTCCCTGACGGCCGAGGTGATCGGCGCTACCGCGCTGGACGACCTGCGGCTGCGCGCCGTCCCGGGGACGCGGGCCGTGCCGGCCGGGGCGCGGGAAGCGCTGGAGGCCTACGCCCGCACGTCGCCGGGCGACGGGCGCGAGGAGCTGCGCCGGGCGAAAGCGGTGCTGCGCGGGGTCCGCGAGTCGGGGCCTCCGCCGCTCCAGGTCGACGTGCGGGCGGACGCCGCGGTGGGCCTGCCGTCCGCTGTCGGCCGCGAACTGGAGCACCTGGCGGCCTCGCTGTGGCGGATGTCGCCGCACCACGGAATCCTGCCGCACCTGGACGCCTATGCCGCCGCTTTCACCGAGCGGTACGGCGACGGGTTGTCGGTGCCGTTGCCCGAACTGACCGACCCCCACCGGGGCCTGGGGCTGCCGGGTACCGCCCGGCCGGCGGCGCACCGTCGGCCGCGGCCGGGCGGGGAGCGGGACGCGGCACTGGCCCGGCTGGTGCACGACGCGGTGCGCGACGGCGGCCGGGAGGTCCTGCTGGGGGAGGAGACGCTGCGGCGGCTGGAGGTCGCGCACGACGGCGAACCGGGCCCCGCGTCGCTCGAACTGTTCGTCCAGGTCCTCGCGCGGAGCGTGCCGGAACTGGCAGCGGGTGACTTCACGTTGCTGCTGTCGCCGTCCGGCGGCTCGGAGAGCGCGGGCGCCTCGGCGGGACGCTTCGCCGACCTCCTCGGGACCCGCGAGGTCGCGGCCCTGGTGGCGGAACCCGCACCGCCCGGGGCAGTCCGCGCCCAGGTGATGTTCGAACCGGCCGGCGCACGGCACCGCAACATCAGCCAGGTGCCCCGGCTGTTGGACCAGGTCCTGCCGGTCGGGGTCTTCGCCGACCGGTCGGCCCCCGGCACGCTGGACTGGCGGCGGCTGGCCGTCGTCGCCGACCGGGGCCGGCTGCGGCTGGTGGAACCGGAGCGAGGCCGGGAGATCGTCGTGCGCAAACCGCACCTGCTGAGCGCGACCGCGGCGCCGCCGCTCGTGCGGTTCCTGCTGGAGCTGTCCACGGTGCGTCAGGCGACCTGGTCGCCGTGGCGCTGGGGGGCGATGGACGCCCACCCGTTCCTGCCGCGGGTGCGGCACGGACGCGTGGTGGTCACCCCGGCCCGGTGGCGGCCGGCACCGGGCATGCTCGGCCCGGACGTCCCGGCGGCCCGGTGGCGGGCGGCCTTCGAGGAGTGGCGGTCGTCGCTGGGCGTGGCCCGGCACGTGCTCGCGGCGGCCGGGGACCGGGTCTGCGCGCTCGACCTGGACGAACCGCTGCACCGCGAGGTGCTCCGGCAGGAGCTGCGCGACGGCAGCGTCGAGGTGCAGGAGGACCTGGCGTCCGCCCCCGATGCCTTCGGCTGGCTCGGTGGGCACGCCCACGAGATCGCGGTGTCACTGACCCGGCTGCCCGATCCCGCGGCGCAGCCGGCCCGGCCCGCCCCGGTGCCGCCGGTCTCGCCCGTGCCCCTCCACAGCCCCGGCGGGGAGTGGCTGTACGTCAAGCTGTACGCGGCCGCGCAGGAGCACGATCGGCTCCTGGCCGGACCGTTGGGGCGCCTCCTGGAGGCGGTGCGGGAGTCGGGGCACACCGACCGCTGGTTCTTCACCCGGTACCAGGATCCGGCCCCGCACCTGCGGCTGCGGCTGCACGGCGATCCGGCGGTGCTGCTGCGCGAGGTGCTGCCGACGCTGCACGCGGGCCTGACGCGGCTGCGGGAAGCGGGGCTGGTCGGCGACTGGGTGCTCGACGGCTACCGCCCGGAGCAGCAGCGCTATGGCGGCCCGGCGGCCCTGGCACTGGCGGAGGAGGTCTTCGCCCTCGACAGCCGGGCGGCGCTCGGCCTGATTCCGGTGTGCGCCGCGGGCGGCGACGGCCTGCCGTCGGAGCTCGTGGCGGCGGCGCAGCACGGCGTCCTGCTCGACGCGCTGGGTGATTGGCCGTGGTGGGAGTGGGTGGACCGCCAGTACCCCAACACCGAGGAAGGCCGGCAGTTCTACCGGCGCCACCGGGCGGCGGCGCTCACCCGGATCGTTCCGGGCCGCTGCCTGCAGGCGTTCGGCGGGCTGCCGGGAGCCGGGGCGGTGGCGGGGCTGTGGGCGCGGAGCGGTGCGCCGCGCCGTTTCGGCGAGGCCGTGATCGGCGCGCCGCTCGACGAGCGGACCTCGGTGGCCGTCGACGGGTTGCTGCACATGCAGCACAACCGGCTGATCGGCCCGGACCGTGGGCACGAGACCCGCACGCTCGCGGTGCTGCGGGGCGTGGCACGCGACCACCTCGGCAGCCTGCGCCACCGGAACGCCGGCCCCGGTTGACCGGCGCGGTGGGGGCAGCGAAGCGGTGGGGGTCAGTGGAGCTGGTGCCGAACCAGCCGGGCGAACGGGCCGTCGGCGTCGGCCATCAGCGCGGCAGGCGCGCCCTGTTGGACCACTCGGCCGGCGTCGAGCACGATGACGTGGTCGGCGTTCACGACGGTGGAGAGCCGATGGGCGATGACGATCCTGGTCGCCCGCTGCCGCAGCGTACTGTCGGCGACGACCCCCTGGGTCACGTTGTCGAGCGCGCTGGTGGCCTCGTCGAAGAACAGGATGCGGGGCTGCCTGATCAGGGCCTGGGCGATGGCGAGGCGTTGCCGCTGTCCGCCCGACAGGGCGCCGCCGTCGCCCAGCAGCGTCTGCATGCCCATCGGCATGGCGGCGATGTCCTCGTCGAGTCCGGCGAGCCGGGCGGCCTGCCACGCCTCCTCCAGGGTGTGACCGCGGTCGGCGGTGATGGCCTGCAGGACGGTGCCGTCGAGCGGCCGTGCGTGCTGGGTGACCACGCCGCACTGCCGCCGGACGGCGGCGCCGTCCAGGGTCGCCAGGTCGCGGCCGTCGTAGCGGATCACGCCCGAGGACGGCTGCTCGAAGCCGAGCAGCAGGCGCAGCAGGGTCGACTTGCCGCAGCCGCTGGGGCCCACCACGGCGAGCATCTCCCCGGGACCCACCCGCAGGCAGACGTCCCGCAGCACCGGTACACCGGGTTCGTAGCCGAAGGACAGGTGCTCCACGGTGATGTCACCGGCGAGCTGTCCAGGCGCTTCCGCGTCCGCGCCGGCCTCCAGCGGGTGCGCGAGCAGCGGGCGCAGCCGGGTGAACAGCGGGACGGCGGCCAGAGCCGAGTTCAGCGCGACGGCGACCTGCACGGCGCTGCTGACGGCCACCGAGAGCGAGGCGTAGAACGACAGGAACCGTGCCTCGGAGACCCCGGCGCCGACGGGACCGGACGCCAGGAAGACGACGGTCGCACACAGCGGCGGGTAGCAAGCGGCCAGCACGGCCACGGTGTTCTGCAGGCGCACCGCCCGGCGGGTCGCCCACTGCTGGTCGCGGTAGCGTTCCGCCCAGTCGGCGATGACGCGGTCCTCCGCGCCGGCCACCCGGATCTTGGTGTGCGCGCGCAGCAGGTGGAAGACCCGGTCGGTCACGGCACTGCTGCGGGCCAGCAGTTCCTCCTGGGCCCGGGCCTGCAGCAGACCGAGCCGGCCGAGCACGGCGACGGCGGCGAGGATCGGCCCGGTCGCGACCAGGGCGAGTGGCAGGCTGATCCAGTACATCAGCGCCAGGCCGACCACGACGGCCACGGCCGAGTGCAGCAGCAGGGAGGTCAGGCCCGCCAGCGCGGTGCGCCCGGCCAGGACGCCGAGGACGGTCTGGGCGAGCTCGCCGGTGGAGCGGCGGCTGAAGAAGCGCACCGGCAGCCGCAGCAGCCGGTCCCACAGCGCCGCTTGGGCGGTGGCCTCCAGCCGTCCCTCCAACCGCAGCAGGGCGGCGTTCTCGACCACCCCGAAGACCGCCGACGCCAGGCCGGCCGCGATCAGCGCCAGGCACAGCTGCGTGATGCTGCCGGTGCGCCCGGCGGGCACGTAGGAGCCCAGGACGGTGCCGGTGGCCAGCGGTACGAGGGAGGCCAGGAGCACGGCGGCGAGCGCGGCTGCGACCATCCGGGCGGCGTCGGCCCGCGCACCGCGCACTGCGTGCCGCAGCAGGTCGCGCAGCCGCAACGGCCCGGCGGGCAGCGGGCGGTGGAAGGTGACAGCGGTCCGCTCCAGGGTCGCGGCGGTGCGCGCGGTGACGGGCGAACCGCCCCCGTCGGGGTCCAGCAGTCGGTAGCGGCCCCACCGCCGCAGCAGGGCGACGGGGGTGCCGTCGGCCGTGCGGTGGCCCAGCAGCGGGCCGCGGTCGAAGCGCCACCAGGGCCCGGTCAGGGCGATCCGGCGGGCCCGGGTGCCGGTGCGGCGTTCCAGGTCCGCGACGGGGTCGTCCTCGGCTCCGGGCCCGGCCAAGGGTCGGGCGGGGGCCGGAGCGGGGGCACGGTCGGGGGCGAGGGGCAGGCCGAGGGCGACGGCGACGGCGGCGTAGCGGTCGGCCGCGTCCGTACCCTCCCCGGGGACGACGGCCGCGACACGCCCGGGAGCGACCGCGGCCCGCAAGGCGTCCGACGCACGCCGCCGGGCGTCCCGGTCGGCCAGCCGGGAGGCGGCCGCCTGACGGTCCCGGCGCCGTTCCCGGGTGTCGATGGCCGTCTCGGCGGCGCGCAGGGCGTCGGCGAGGTGTGCTGCGGCGCGGGCGTGCACGGCAGCGCCGGTGCGGGCCTGCCCACTGCGGGCGGCGTGTACGGCGCCGGTCGGTGGTGCCGCGCAGCGGCTGGGGCCCGGTGCGGACGCGGCGGTGAAGTCGGCCAGCACGCCCAGGACCGTGTCGACGCCGAGGTCGAGGGCGGTGAGCTCGGGGCCGGTCAGGGGGTCGGCGGGGTCCTCGGGCAGGTCGATGGCGCGCAGCCGGGCGTCGGCCAGAGGACGCAGCACGAGCTGGTGGCGGGGTCCGGCGGCGGGGGCGGCCAGGACGGCACCGGGCCCCAGCCGGGCGAGGTGGTGCCAGGGGCCTCCCGTCCCCGCCGGGTCGGCTGCGAACAGGTCGGCGGATCCGGCCGCGACCAGCCACAGCACGCCGGTGGAGGTGAGGGTGAGGGGCCGCTGACCGGCGGGTTCGCCGCGGCGGGCGAGGGAGGCCGCGGGGTCGGGGGATGCCGGTGCGGCGGTCCGGGACTCCATGTCAGCCCTCCTTGACCAGCCGGCTGTACGGCCCGTCGGCGGCGAGCAGTTCGTCGTGCGTGCCGCGTTCGCGCACCCGTCCGTCGTCGAAGACGATGATCTCGGTGCTGTCACGCACCGTGCTCAGCCGGTGGGCGATGACGACGACGGCGCAGCCGCGTCGGCGCAGCCGGTCGGTGACGACGGCTTCGGTCTCGGCGTCCAGGGCGCTGGTGGCCTCGTCCAGGACGAGCAGGCGGGGGTTGCGCACCAGCGCGCGGGCGATCTCCAGGCGCTGGCGTTCACCGCCGGAGAAGTTGCGGCCGTCCTCGGCCACCCGGCAGTGGATGCCGCCGGGGCGCGCGAGGACCGCGTCGAGGACGGCGGCGTCCCGCAGGGCGGCGACGACGTCCTCGTCCGGCACGGAGGGGTCCCACAAGGTGATGTTGTCCCGCAGGCTCGCCTCGAACAGCACGACGTCCTGCTCGACGGAGGCCACGCAGGAGGTCAGGGCCTGGTGCGGCACGTCGTCCAACGGGCGTCCGTCGAGGGTGACGGTGCCGCTCCAGGGCCGGTGCAGGCCCAGCGCGAGGCGGGCGACGCTGGACTTGCCGCTGCCGGAGGCACCGACGAGCGCGACCTGCCGGCCGGGCCGCACGGTCAGCGACACGTCGTGCAGCAGTGGGGGCCGGGTCGGGTTGTAGCCGAAGCTGACACGGTCCAGGACCAGGTGACCGGTCAGCCGGTGCGGTGTGCCCTGCCCGTCGGGCGACGGGTCGGGCTCCGTGGGGGTGCCCCCCGCGTCCACTGCGTCCTGCGGGGGAACGTCCTCCACGTCCCGGAGGCGGGCGACGAGGACGCCGAAGTCCTGGAGGCGGCCGACGGAGGCGGTCAGCTGGGCCAGCGGGACGCTGAAGCCGGTGACGAACACCTGGAAGGCCGCCAGCGCCCCGATGCTCAGCCGCCCGTGGGCCGCCTGCACCCCGCCGATCAGGAGCAGCAGGGCTCCGTTGACGGCGGCCACCGTCGGGGCGACCGCCATCAGCAGCGAGCCGACGGCGTCGACGCGCTGGCGCCCCGTCACCACCGTGGCCAGGGCGCTCGTCCAGCGCCGGAAGTTCTCGGCCTCGCCGCCGGTCGCCTTGAGCGTCTCGATGAGTTGGAGGCTGTTGACGGTGGTCGTGAAGAGCCGGGTCTCGTCGGCCGCCAGCCGGGTGGCGCCGTCGGCACGGGCCCTGGCCGCCTGGCGCGCGGCGGCCAGGTTCACCAGGGACAGGGCCACGGTCACGCCGGTGAGCCAGGTGTCGTACGTCGCCAGCAGGGCGAGGTAGACCGCTGCTGTCAGGGCGTTGACGGCGAGGTTGGTGACGTCGGTGGACAGCACGGTGGCCACGTCGTCGTGGGAGGTCATGCGGCGGGTGAGGTCGGCGGTGCTGCGCCGGCCGTGGAAGGCGGTGGGCAACCGCAGCAGGTGCCGCAGGAAGCGCACCGAGGAACGGGTGGCGGCGACGAGGCGGACGCGCAGCACGAATCCCTGGCGCATCGCGGTCACCCCCGCGGTGAGCAGCACCGCGGCGGCCATGAGGGGGAGGAAGGGGGCCTGGGGCTGGTCGCCGTGCGGCAGGACCAGGTCGACGAACCACCGGGTGAGCGCGGGCAGGGCGATGCCCGTGAGGGTGGTCAGCACACCGCAGAGCAGGATGAGCCACAACAGGGGAGCGGTGCCGGCGAGTCGTCCGTGCAGTCCGGCGAGCGGGCCGGGCCGGCGTCCGGCCCGCACGAAATCGCCGCCGGGGTTCATGGTCAGGGCGAGGCCGGTGAAGCTCTCGTCGAACTCCTCGGCCGAGACGCTGCGGCGGCCGAAGGCCGGGTCGTTCAGGTGGACCAGGTGCCTGCCGAACCGGCGGCTGAAGCCCTCGACGACGAGGAAGTGGTTGAACTGCCAGTACACGACGGTGGGTTGGCGCAGGGTGGCCAGCTGCCCGGGCTCCAGACGCCGTCCCTGGGCGTTCATGCCGTAGCTCCGGGCGGCCCTGACCAGGGCCGCGGCGGTGGCGCCGTCCCGCGAGACCCCGCACGCGATCCGCAGTTCCTCCAGTGGCACGTGGCGTCCGTGGTGTCCCAGCACGATGGCCAGGCTCGCGGCGCCGCACTCCGCGGCCTCCATCTGCTGGACGCGCGGGGTACGCACCCGGCGGTGCCGCACGGCCGTCGGCATCAGGACACCACCAGGCTGACCGGCCTGACCGGCGGCAGGTCGATGGCGGCACTGACCAGGGTGCGGGTGTCGATCGGGTAGGGCGGCCCCTGCGGCGTGGACCAGCGGTAGCCGCTGACCGTGTTGCCGGGCAGGAGGCGCACGATGACCCGGACCGGCTCGCCCCGGGCCGTGAAGTCGCCGGCGAGTTCGGGGTCGGCCAGGAAGGCCGCGAGCTGTCCGCGGCTCTGGGGGCGAGCCCCGACCTCCTGCACGGTGCCGCGCACCACGCCGTACTTCCGGTCGGGGACCGACAGCACCGCGAGGTCCACGTGCTGGCCGGGCCGGACGCGGGCGGCGTCGGCGGGCGGTAGGTAGAGGGCGGCTTCGAGCGGGGAACCGGCCGGACCCGGTTCGATCACGGCCAGGGTGTCGCGGACGGTCACCTCCCCGCCGACCACGGCCAGCACGGAGGCCATCCGGCCGGCCGAGGCCGCCCGCACCGCGTGCGGCCCGTCGGCGCCCGCGACGGTGAAGAGCACGGTGCTGGGCGTGAACTCGGCGCCCTCGGGTACGGGGGCATCGACGATCCGGCCGGCCACCGGGCTGCGCAGGGTCGTGCTGCCGGCCGCGCGGGTCAGGACCCCGGGGGCGTGCACGGTCTGCGGCAGCGATCCGGCGCAGGCCCACACGGCGCCGCCCGCCACGAGGACGGTGGCCAGCACGAGCAGCAGCACGCTGCGGGTGCCCGCGAGCACGACCGGGACATCCGACTCCTCGGCCCGGCCGAGTCTGGCCAGGGCGCGGCGACGGAACTCCATGCGGGTGTGCACCTTTCGCTTGGCGGGTGCCCGGGTCGGCCGCGATCCGGCGGGAACCGGCCGTCGCCGGCCCGGGCACCCGGTCGATCAGGTGTTCAGCAGGCGCGGGATCGGCAGGGAGGCGCCGGAGACGTCCTCCAGCTCCTCCTCGGTGATGATGATCTCGGTCGCCGCGAGTTCGGCGTCCACGTCCTGGGCGGCATCGGTGTCGTTCGCAGCCATGCCTTTTCCTTTCTCTCGAGACAGGAATGTCCTGGTCGGACGCCTCAAGGTTCGGACCGGCCTGATTCCGGGTCAACGGATTCCGGGAGATGTGACGGTAGGTCCCTCGGTGACCCGCGGCGTTCCGGTGCCGGCCGGCGGACGATGCCCGCGCGGTGGAGGGTGCGGACGAGCGTCACGGCCGCCTCCACGGTGACACCGGGGATGTCGCGGGCGCACCACGGGACTTGACCGCCCTGGCCCCACCGGGCCGCCAGGAAGCGGGCGGCGGGGCCCTGGAGCGTCAGGGACCGGTCGGCGAGGTCCAGCCGCAGCCGCCCATCGTCGCCGTGGACCATGTCGAACAGGCTCTCGGGGACCAGGACGACGAGGGCGTCGGCGTCGACGGCGGGGCCCAGGGCCGCGGCGACGGGAGCGACATGCGGTTCGTGGTAGCCACCGCGCACCAGCCTGGCGACGCCGTCGGCGAAGGCGGCGCTGTCCACCCGGGCGAGCGCCTCGGTCAGTTCCCGCCGCACCTCGTCGGTCACTTCGGTCAGCCGACCGGTGTCGCGGCCCAGGCCCCACGGCAGTTCGGCGCGCAGGTCGGTGAACTCGCCCTTGCGGCTGCCCAGGTGGCGTACCAGCTGCTCGGCGAGCCAGTGCCGGGTGAGCATCGGCACGAACCCGATGGTGACGTGCACCGAGGGCTCGTCGGTGGCGGTGCCACTGTGCAGCCAGCCGCGGGGGATCCACAGCACGTCGCCGGGGTGCAGGGTCACCTCCAGAGCGGCGGGCTCGTGCGCGAACCGCTCCAGTTGCGCGGCGGTGGGGCCGTTGTCGTGGTTGGTCTCGTGCGGCAGCGGGTCCGGGAAGGGCTGCTCGCGCACCCGCCAGGTCTTGCTGCCGACGGTCTGGACCAGCACGTTGCCGCGCTCGTCGAAGTGGTACGGGAAGCCGGTGCTGCCAGGCGGAGTCAGGAAGGCCGTGGCGGTGGCGGCCGTGCCGACTTCGTGGGCGAGGCCGCGGCAGAAGTCACCGACGGGCCGCCAGTACCTGTGGATGTTGTCCAGCACCAGGGTGGCGCCCCGGTCGAGCAGCCCGGTCACCGCCCCGGGGCGCACGTGCCCGGCGAAGGACCGCTCCAGGGACCGCTCGCCCCAGGTGTAGTCGGCCGGCGGCACCTCCCGGCCATCGAGCACGATGCGCACGTCGGCCGCCGACACCCCGTCGCGCAGCAGCTCGTCGGTGCCCTCGAGGTCGAGCAGCCCGGCCAGTTCGCCCGCCGGCATCGACCACACCTGCGGAGTGGTGGGCGGGCCCGACAGGAACTCCTCGGGTGACGGCACGAGCTTCGCGAGTGCTCGGTAGCGCATGGTCCGGTCTCTCCGTTCCGGCGGGGAAGGCTGCGGTGGGTTGCTCGGGCAGTGCCGGGTCAACCGGCGTCGGCGCGGCGCGCGACACCCAGCCGCAGCAGGGTCCGTACGAGGTCGAGGGCGGCGGCCTCGCCGGCGAGCGGCGCGATGTCGTGGGCGCACCACCGCTCCCCGCCGTCGGCGGACCACAGGTCTTCGATGTGGTCGGCGACGGCTCCGCGCAACGTGAGGGTGGTGCTGCCCAGGTGGAGGCGGAGCCGGCCGGCGTCAGCGCGCTCGACACCGGCGACCGCCTCGGGGACCAGGACGACGGGTGTGGTCGGGCCGGTGGGGTCCGCGGTCGCGGAGACCGTCGGTGTGCCGGGCGGCTCCAGGAAGTTCTTGCGGACGTCGCGCACCAGGGAGTCGGCCAGGCCCGCCGCGTCGACCAGGGGCAGGGCCTCGGCGAGTTCCTTGGCCACCTCGGCGAGGACGGCGGCCAGTTCGCCGGGGCTTCGCGTGATGCCCCAGGGCAGTTCCCGGCGGAAGCCGGCGAACTCCGGGCGCCGCTCGTCCAGTCGCTCGGCCAGCTTCCCGGCCAGCCAGTAGCGGGTGAGCACGGGGACGAAGCCGACGGCGACGTGCACGGAGGGTTCCCCGGTCGCGATCCCACTGTGCAGCCAGCCCCGCGGGATCCACAGCACGTCGCCCGGGCGCAGCGTGGTCTCCAGGGCGGGCGGCCGCTGCGCCAGGCGGGCGGATACGGCCTCGTCGGGCCTGTTGCGGCGCAGCGTCTCGTGCGGCAGCGGGTCGGGGGCCGTCGCCTCGTGCACCCGCCACGTCTTGCTGCCCGAGGTCTGGATGAGCAGGTTGCCGCCCTCGTCGTGGTGGTAGGGGAAACCGGGCTGGTCGGCCGGGGTGATGAAGCCGGTGGCGGAGGCGGGCAGGCCCACCTCGTGGCCGAGCCGGCGGCAGAAGTCACCGACCGGTTCCCAGAAGCGGTGCAGCACGTCGAGGACGATCGTGGAGCCGTCACGCAGCAGCGTGCCGACGGCGCCGGGCCGGACCGTGTCGGCGAACGGCCGCTCGATGGGACGCTCCCCCCAGACGTACTCGGCCGGATCCACGCCCCTGCCGTCGCGCACGGCGCGGAAGGCGGCGGCCGGGACGCCAGTGCGCAGCATCCGGTCGATACCGGCGTGGTCCAGCAGCCGGCGCAGGGGTTCCGGCGGCATCGACCAGACCTGGGGGCGCGTCGGCGGGTTCGCCGCGAAGTCCTCGGGCGACGGGACGATCTGTGACAGGGCGGTGAACCGCACGGCATCCTCCTCGGGGTCGGTGGCCTGGGCCGGCAGCGGTTCCCCGGGCGCCGGGCGGCGGACCCCGCCGGGGCAGGCGGCCCGCTCCACAGCCCACACGCACCGGCACGATTCGACAACTGTCCCGGGGCACATCCTGTGGTGAAGTTCTCGGGTCCGGCGCGGACCGAGAAGTCACCGAAATCCCTGGGGCTGCGCCTTGCCGGGACACCGGTGCCTCTGGTCGACTCGGCGAGGTTCCCCCAGTCGCAGTTCGCAGTTCTTCGCAGTTCACCGGACAGGACGTCGCAGGACCGGATACGGAAGGGCAGGGCCCGGCGCGCTCATGAACGACGACCTGGTCGCCAACCCGCAGGTGACCCTGGAGGTGTTCCTCTCCGTTCGCAGACGCGGGCGGCCGGTGGAGCGCGTCAGGTTGACGGCCCCCGCCGAACTGGCCCTGCTGCCGGCGCTGTTGGCCGGGCAGCAGGCGACGCCGCAGGAGAAGCGCCAGGCGGCGGTGCGCCTGGGCCTGCTGTTGCCGCCGGACGAGGCCCCGGCCCGACTGGAGGAACTGCGGCTGCGCTGCGATGTCGACGAGGAGCTGCTCGTCCTGCTGCCGCCGCGGGCCGCCGGCCTTCCGGTGCCGGACGCCGCCGAGTTGCGGGTCAACCCCGGTCTCCACGTCCAGTACGGTCCGGAGCTGCCGCAGGCCGTCGCCGCGGACGCACCCGAAGGCCACGCGGTCGTCTCGGGCCCGCGGGACTTCGCCGCCGAACGGCCCGTCGTCTGGGTGCGCGACGCCCGTTCGGGCACCGTGGTGCCCTGGTGGTGCGACGGTACCTGGGGCCCGGACCTGCGGCGGGTCGCCCTGGAGGGCGCGCCCCCCGCGGCGCTCTCCCGGGAGGCGCTGCGGGCCCTGTGGCTGGCGGGCGTGCTCGTGCCCCGCACCCCGCTGGGGCCGCCGGCGGCCCCGGCGGAGGAGAGCGGGGACGGGGTACTGGTCCTGCGCGGGGTGTTCCCTCCGCTGTTCGTGGCGGCGCTGCGGCGGCACTTCCGGCGGATGCGCCGGGAGGGCTGCTTCAGTACGGACCGCCAGCAGGTCCGCGACGGCCTGCGGGACGGCATGTACTGCGACGCCGTCACCCTGTTCGTGCAGCGGCAGCTCGCGCGGGCCGTCACCGCGTGGGCCGACGAGCCGGTGCGGCCCTCGTACACCTGGGCGGTCACCTACCAGCCCGGGGCCGCCCTCGCGCCCCACCGGGACCGCCCGCAGTGCCGGTGGAACGTCTCGCTGTGCGTGGACGACGACCTGGCTGGCGCGGACCCGTGGCCGTTCCGCATCCGGACTGCCGACCGCCTGCACGAGGTCGCGCTCGGCACGGGCGACGCCGTCGTCTACAGCGGCACCGACGACGAGCACTGGCGCGACCCGCTGCCCGTCGGCCGTCACGTCACGATGTGCCTGCTGCACTACGTCGCCCCGGACTTCACCGGCCCACTGAACTGACCCCCGACCGCAGAACAGGAAGCCGACGTGCGCCAGGTAGCACCGGAAAGTCTCACGTCCCTCGGCCCCTCGTCGTTCGAGCACGGCACCGCGAGGACGGAGGCGGGGCATGTGAGGGACTTCGCCGAAACGTGGGAGTGGCTCGCGCCCCTGCTGCCCCGGGTTCCCGTCACGCGGGTGTACGACCTGGCGCCCATCGACTTCATCGGCGTTCCGGTGTGGTCGGCCGTCACACCCTTGGCCAAGGACCTGGCCGTGAGCATGGGCAAGGGCGCCACGGCCCTCGCGGCGAAACTGAGCGCCGTCATGGAGGCGATCGAGCGGGTGTCGGCCGAGGCCCTGCCGCCCGACCGGGTCGTCCGCGGGTCCTACCAGGACCTGGCCGCTTCCGGAGCGGTGGACCCGACGGCGTTCAACCTTCCGTCCGACACGTCCTACCGGCCCGATGCGGTGTACTCGTGGACGGGAGCGTACGACCTGATCGGGAGGGACCACAGGCTGGTGCCGACCGACCTCGTCCTGAACCCGGCGAGCGAGGGAGTCACCGCCCGGATCGAGACGAACGGGCTGGCGTCGGGGAACTCCTATGCGGAATCCGTGCTCCACGCGCTGTACGAACTCATCGAGCGGGACGCCGTGTCCGAGGAGGACTTCTACACCGCCCACCACGACCCGGGGTTCTCTCCGCCCCGCCCGCTGAGGATCGTGGATCCGGCGACCGTGCCACCGGGAACCGCGCGGGACTTCATCGAGAAGTTGGGCGATCAGCGGCTGGTCGTGCGCATTCAGGAGATACCGAGCGCCATCGGTGTGCCGGTGTTCGGCGTGGTTCTCATCGACGACGACTTCTTCGGCTCCGCGGGCGAGTCGGTGACCTTCGGGGGGTACGGCGCCGACCTCGACCCCCGGCGCGCACTGGTCCGTGCCATCACTGAAGCCTGCCAAGCGCACAGTGGTGTCGCCGGCGGCGCTCGTGACGTGTTCGAGAGCATCCACTCGAAGCGGAGGCCCGCCGAGCAGAAGAGGCGGTCGGAGCTCTACTACGGCTCTCCGACCCTGGCGTTCCCCCGGGAGAGGAGCGGCTGCGACGACGTCCTGCAGGGCATCGAGGAGGTCGTCGGCCGGCTGCGCGCCGCGGGAACGGAGCACTGTCTGGTGACGGAAGTGACGCGCCCGGACCTCGGCGTTCCCGTCGTCCGCGTTCTCGTGCCGGGTCTTGCCTGCTCCTACGGTGAGACCTCGCGAACCCCGACTCTCCGCATGCTCGGATCGGTGGTCTGAGTGAGGAAAACGACTGTCTTCACCGGTCCTTCCCTGGCACCCGGCCAGGCCAGGGAGCTCCTGCCCGCCGCCGAGATCCTGCCGCCCGCGAAGCGCGGAGACGTGTACCGGGCCAGGGAAGGAGGCAGTACCCGCATCCTCGTCATCGACGGCACCTTCGCGCATGAACTCCCCGTTTCGACGCGTGAGGTCGTGGACGTCGCCCAGGACGGTGCGCAGATCTTCGGCGCGTCCAGCATGGGGGCCATCCGGGCGGCGGAATGCCGGCCGGCAGGCGTGCGGGGGGTGGGTGCGGTCTACCGGATGTACCGGATGGGGCTGCTGGATTCGGACGACCCGGTGGCGGTCGCGACCGATCCCGACCGGGACTATGCGGCGGTCAGCGTCGCCCTGGTCAACATCCGCGCGGCCGTTCGGAGGCTGCGCGGACTCCGCCTGGTCACGTCGTCCCAGCAGGACGCGCTGATCCACGCCGCGACGGCGTTGTACTACCCCGACAGAACGTGGCGAATGATCCTCAGGAAAGCAGGAGTGGGAGATCCGGACGGGGCGATACGAGAAGCCTGTGCGGCCGTCGACATCAAGCGGGCCGATGCGCTGAGCGCTGTTCGCCTGCTGGCCGTTACGCCTGACCAGGGCGAATTCGACGGCGTGGCCCGGAGGCTCGACCGGGGGCCGCGGTACTTCTCCCACGATCCGCTGCTCGGCTACGACCGGCCACGGCTCGACACCGAGCTGCCCCGTTTCCTGGCCGGTAGCGGGCGGTATCGGAAGTACCTGCGGTGGCTGGTGGCCGACGAACCGGAATTCGACGGCATCGCCGCGAAGGACTGCCCGAGGTCGCCGCGGAACCCGCTGGCCGAGAAAGCCCTCGCCCGCGTCTTTCGGGACCGGCGGGAGATTCACCGTCGCCTCATGGAGAAGGTCGCCTCATTCGGGCAGTTCGAGACCGAGGTGATGCTGTGGCACGCGGTCCTTCGTCTGGAGGCTCACAAGCTCGGCCACGGCGCCGAGGTGACCCCTGATCACGAACAGCAGGTCCGGGGGAGTGTCGCGCGACTCCACGGGTACCGGACGTGGGAGTCGCTCGCAGCGGACCTGCGGGACGGGAACCTCCCCAGTGGCATCCCCTTCGAGTGGGTCGAAGAAGCCTGTGTCCGTCTGATCCGTGCGAGGGCGTGACTCGCACCGGCGGGAGCCCGGGCCGGGCTCCCGCCGTCATTCCTCGGAGTCGGGGCCGGAGTCAGCGCCGGAGTCAGCGCCGGGGTCGGAACCGGGGGCAGGGTCGGCCGCGGCGATGGCGGTGAGGCGGCCGCGTGCGCCGGGGTTCTGGAGTCCGGTGGCGGTGCGCTGGGCCTGCGCGACCAGCTCCCGCGGCGAGAGGCGTTCCCACAGCAGGCGAAGCAGTTCGGCCATGGTCTCCTCGGTCCGCGGCCGGGTGGCGAACCCGGGCGGCATCGAGCGGCGGAAGGCGACATCCTGCTCGAACACCCTGCGGATCCCGTCCTGGATGGCGGTGGACCACAGCACCGGCTCGACGGCGATGGTGAGGTGCAGGGAGGTGACGTCCTCGGTGGCCGCCGCGTGGATGGTGCCGCGCGGCAGGTAGAGCAGATCGCCGGCCCGCAGGAGGAGGTGCCGGTCGTACCGGGCGGCCCCCGGGCTGCTCTCCCGGAACATCCGGCCTTCGAAGGGCAGCGGGGTGCGCACCCCGTAGAGGCGCCAGCGTTTGGCGCCGTGGATCTGCGCGACCAGGACGTCGTGCCCGTCGTGGTGCGGAACGAAGCCCTGGGCGTTGCCGCCGGGCGTGAGGTAGGCGTTGGCCCAGACCTTGGCGCCGGCCCACTGGCCGAGGGCCCGGGTGAGCGGCTGCAGGGGCTCCCAGCGGGAGTCGACGTGCTGCACCTGGAGGGTGGCGCCCGCCTCGAAGGCGTCGTAGACGGTGCCCAGGCGGGTACCCGGCTCGACGGGATCCTTGCGTCCGGCGTGGACCACCCGGAGCTGGTGGAAGTCGGGGCCGGACAGCGCGAGCAGCCTGTCGAAGTCGTCGAGAGTGAGCAGCTCCCGGTAGTGGCCGGGCTGTTCGCGCGCCACGTGCAGGGGCTGCTGCTCGCGGAAGTCGCGTTCGAACTCCTCGACGGTGACCGGCGCGAGCAGCCGTGCCAGGTCGAACTCCGGCAGGGGCATGGCTGCTTACTCCTTCTCCTCGGCGTTCGGGGCGCGGTCGGTGAACGGTTGGAGGTCCACCTTGCGCCGGTGTTCCGGGAACCGCTCGCCGTGGTGGTCCTCGCCGCGCAGGTAGTGGCGCTGGAACTGCTGCTGGTGCGCCCGGGTGCCCGGGATGAGGCGTTCCTCGCTGAACCGGTCCCGGCTGGCGCTGAAGGCGCGGTAGCCCTCTTCCTCGGGCGATCCGGCCAGTGGAGCGGTCTCGGGCCGGAAACGGGTGAGCTCGTCGCGCCGTTGCGGCACCAAGGCGCACACCGGCTCCCCGGCGCGGAACTCGATCGGGTGGTGCGGCCGGGTGACCTGCCAGTTCATGGTGAAGAACGCGCTGGTCCAGTCGGTCTCGATGAGTCCCGACAGGGCCGTGATCCCGTCCTTGGGCAGATTCGCCGGGCCGCGCACGAGCAGGTTCCAGCCCGGCGGGGTGCGGAAGAGGTAGGGCAGGTGGAAGGTGAGCACGCCGTGCCCGAAGTTGCTGAACGCCGCCCGTCGGGCGTTCTCGTCGGCGTAGCGCACCCGCAGGGCGGGGGCGTGCCGGTTGCCCTCCCATTCGACGGTGAACGTGCTGTTGTTGAGGATCCACCACTCCGACTGGTTGGCCGCCATCAGCGGCAGGCAGCGGCGGGCGAAGCCCTCGTCGGTCGCCGCGATCCACTCGCGGTGGACGGGGGCGGGCACCAGGGGCAGGTCGGGGCCGCCGTCGACGGTGTAGGCGGTCAGCGGCAGGGGACCGGCCCCGCCGTCGGCGGGTGCGGTGGAGCGGGGAGCCCGGCCGGGGGTGCGCGGTGGCGTGGTCATCGTTCCTGTCCCATGGCGGTTTCGGGTCCGCCGGGGGTGGCGGCCCGGTGGCCCCAGTCGGCGGAGTTGACGGGTTCCCAGCCGTCCGCGTCCGGCACGCCCGAGGGGGCCGGGGCGTCGTGGGGGCGGGTTCCGAGCAGGAACTCGCCGAGCACGACCTCGCGCGTGCCGTCCAGCCCGAGGGCCGCGGTGACGGCGTCCGGATCAGCGACGCCACGCAGCGCGCAGGGTGCCAGTCCCATGGCGGTGGCCACCAGGTACATCGTCTGGTGCAGGACGCCGAGGTGCTGGAGGGTCAGGGCGTAGGCGATCGCACCGTAGTTCCACGACAGGCGCTGGACGCGTGAGGTGACGGTGACCAGCAGGTCGGGGGTGGCCCGGTGCCACGTGCTGATGCGACGGGTCATCATCTCGCCGACCCGCTCGCAGCGTTCCACCGGGACGAGCGCGTGATCGAGCGGATCGTAGTGGTAGGTACCGGCGGGCAGTCCGTCGCAGCGGCTGACGGTGACGTACAACTCCAGTTCGTGGATGCCGTCGGTACCGGGGTAGGGCCGGGAGGTGCGTTCGAACAGCGGGCGGGTGTCCCACGCGTAGTACGGTCCGGGGCGATCGCCGAGGCGGCTGCGGACGCGGGCCGTGCGGTAGAGGAACTCGCCCAGCGCACGGGTGGTGACGGGCTCGTCCCCGTAGTGCTTCCAGGAACGGCGGGACTCCAGCACGACGGTCAGCGGGGGGTCGTCGCGCAGCAGGTCGGCCAGCCGGGGCCGGGGCAGCGGGACGCGGGCGGCACCGGGCGGGTGCGGGCGTACCGCGGGCTGGGGCGGCAGGACGTTGAGGAAGCGCGGCAGGGTGTCGCGCGAGGGGGTGCTGCGGGCGGCGAAGAGCAGGTCGTGGAAGTCCCACTGACGTAGTGCCGGGTCGTCGTCCTCGCCGCCGCGGCCCGGGGTCTCGGCGAGGTCGAGACCGATGAGCAGTCCGGTGAGCCGGGCCATGACCTCAGTGGTCAGACCGGGGTCGCCGGGCCCGGCAACCGACAGCAGGTCCTCGGCGGTGCGGGGTTCGGCCAGCTGCAGGACCGCGGCGCGGGCAGTGTCGTCGGTGAGGCGCAGGCGAGCCGGTGAACGGGGGGATTCCAGGACGACGGCGCCGCCGTCGGCGCGCAGCAGGGCGAACCGGGAGAGCCGGATCGGGGTGTCGGCCGCCGCGGGGGGCGGCAGGGTCAGCGACAGCGCCCGCAGGGGTTCGACGCGGAGCAGGGTGCGGCCGCCGGAGGCGCGCAGGTCGCGCACCAGCAGGTGGCTGAGGCGTTCGAGTACCCGAATGAGGGCGGCGTGGTGGGTCGCCCGGCCCGGCGCCGGTGGCGCCGCCGGGTCGCCCGGCAGCGGCAGGGGGTCGCGGGCGAGGCCGCGCAGGGTGTCGCGGAGCTCGGGCGGCAGGCCGCGCAGCACGTAGGACCGCGGTGCGCGGTGAACGACGAGCCGGTCGTCGTCGAGGTGGAGGCGCACGTCGGCGGCGAAGGAGACCTGCTGCTCCCCGCTGCCGGCGCCCGGCTCGTTCTGCACTGCTCGGTCCCTTCGTCGTGCCGCCCCGGGGCTTCCACTCGGCATCGTGCGGAGGTCCGCCGGGCGGGGTCAAGGACCGGGGGAACTGTCTTCGGTCCGCTCCTCGGTGGCTTCGGTCTCCGGGGAGGTCAGGTGGCACCGGGCAGGACGTGCCGCAGCTGGTGACGGCTCTCGATCCCCAACTTGCGGTAGGTGTTGGTCAGATGGATCTCGACGGTCCGCAGCTGTACGAACAGGGACTTGGAGATCTCCCGGTTCGTGTGGCCGGTGGCCGCGAGCGTGGCGACCCTGCGTTCGGTGGCGGTCAGGCCGTCGACGCCCTTCCGGCGCGAGCGGGGCATCCGGCCCCCGGCCGCGGTGAGTTCGGCGGCGGCGTGCTCCAGCACGCCGGTGGTGCCGATGTCCTGGGCGAGTTGGACGGCCTCGCGCAGGGCGGTGCGGGCGGCGCCGGTGCGTCCGGTCCGGTGCAGCAGCGCGCCCTGGTCGGTGAGGGCCCGGGCCAGGTCGTGCGGCGCTCCGTGGGCCCGCAGCAGTTCCACCGCCTCGGCCATGACGTCCGGCGCCGCACCGCCGGCCGTCCAGGCCGCGACGGACAGCGCGAGGCCGAGGACCGCGGGGGCGTGCTGGGTGCGCGCCCACTGTGCTTGTTCGAGGGCGAGTTCGCGGGCCTGCCCGTCCCGGCCGACCGACAGGAGGGCGCGGGCAGCCGAGGAGCGCCAGGGCAGCAGCGCATCGGCGATGCCGAACTCCCGCATGCGCCGGCCGCATTCCAGGAGGTCCCGGGCACCGTCCTCGGTGTAGCCGAGCGCGGCCTTCAGCTCGCCGCGCGCGAAGAGGTGGGTGGCGCCGGCGAGTCCGCCGGGCAGGGCTTCCGGGACGCCGGCGCGTTCGAGTTCCGTGGCGGCCTCCTCGTGACGTCCGGTCAGCGTCAGCAGGTGGACCAGGCGGGCCCGGACCAGGGTGGCGAGCGGTCCCGAGGGGGCGGCGGCGCAGGCGTGCAGCGTCGCGGCGGCGGCGCCGGCGTCCTCCAGGGCGGCGGCCGGTCCCTTGGTCGCCAGGAGCAGCAGGGAGCGCAGGGACCGGGTGAGGGCCTCCAGGGGCTGGTGCCGCCCTCGGCGGGTGCGGATGAGCGCGGCCTCCAGCAGTGTGCCGGCCGACTCCGGCTGCCCGGTGTGGATCATCACGTCGGCCGCCCACAGGTGGGCCATGACCTGGGCGGGAGTGGTGGGGAACTCGGACCGCGCGGCCTGCTGCGCGTCCGCCGACGCGGTGGCGTTCCCCGCCTGCCGGTGCAGCCTCGTCAGGGCGGCCAGCGCCTGGGCGAACGCGCCGCCGCTGCCCGTGTTCCCGCCGGCCGTCGGGGAGCCGGGCAGCGGCGGGAGCGGTCCCCGCACCCCGCAGTGGGACAGCCGCAGGGCGAGGGCCGGGTCGGCGTCGCGCAGGTGTGGGCCGACGAGGACGAGGGCGATCCGTTCGGCCTGGTCGGGCGGTGCGCCCAGCAGCACCAGGTCGAGCAGGCCGGGGGTCCGGCACACGGCGCGGCCGGCGTCGGGTGAGAGCCGGATCGCCTGGTCGAGGCTGGTGGCGGCCTCGGCCAGGTCGGTGCGGGTGGCGGCCTCGGCCAGTTCCAGCAGGAGCGCGGAACGGGGCTCGGGGGCGAGCGGCTCGGCCAGACCACGACGCAGGTAGCAGCACGCGGTGCCGGGGTCCCCGGCGGCCAGGCGGTCGGCGGCACCGGCCCGCAGGGCGTCCAGGACCCAGGGTTCTCCGCTGGGCAGGGCGTGCGCGAGGTGCCGGGCGACGGCGTCGGGCGCGGCGCCGCTCTGGTGCAGGAGGCGGGCGGTTCTGCCGTGCAGCGCCTCGGCCTCGCTGGGGGCCAGGGCCGCCCTGACGGCCGTGGTCAGCATCGGGTGGCGCATGGTCACACCGGACGGGCCGGCGGCCAGCACACCGAGGCGCACCAGCCGCTCGACCACCTGGGTGACGACCGGCCGACCGAGTCCGGTCAGCTCGGCGATCCGGGCCGGCGTGGCGGGGGACGCGAGGACGACGACGGCGCGGACGACGTCAAGCGCGTAGGGGGACAGCCGGCGCAGTCGGCCGCCCACGGACCGGGCCACGGAGTCGACCACGAGGTCGGGCAGAGCGGCGGCGGCCCGGGCGTCGCAGCCGTGCCCGAGCTGTGCCAGGCGGGCGGCCAGCGCGGTGACCAGAAGGGGGTTGCCGCGGGTGGCGGCCAGGCACGCGTCGGTGAACTCCTCGTCGGGGCCGGCCCCGAGGTGGTGTTCGAGGACCGCGGCCACCGAGGGCCGCCCGAGCTCGCGCAGCGACACCTCCCGTGTCTGGGTGAGCGTCAGCTCGGCCAACAGGTCGGTGCCGTGCGCCTCGGCGCCGGGGCAGAAGCTGAGGACGACGGTCACCGGAACGTCCCTGCAGCGTTCGGCCAGGCCCACCAGCCACCGCAGGGAATCCTCGTCGGCCCAGTGCACGTCGTCGACGGCCACCAGCAGCGGTCCAGCGGCCTCCGGCATGGCCAACCGGCCGAGG
The DNA here is from genome assembly GCF_042884005.1 of Kitasatospora sp. NPDC058162. NCBI lineage: Bacteria > Bacillati > Actinomycetota > Actinomycetes > Kitasatosporales > Streptomycetaceae > Kitasatospora > Kitasatospora sp. NPDC058162. Next base: position 121,346 of record NZ_JBHVUS010000001.1, on the reverse strand, counting down.
ACGTCGTACAGACCGCGCAGCGCGGCGGTGCGGAGGGCGTCCTCAGCGGGCACGCCGACCAGCATCGCCGCGGCCTGCCGCGCGATCGGGAGCCAGCGGCGCTGGTCGCCCGCCTGGCAGGCGGACCGCGCGAGCCGGCGCAGGAGTTCCAGCGGCGCGTCGCGGTCGGCGTAGCTGCACCGGGCGTGCAGGGCGGTGAACCCGCGCTGCCGGGCCGCCGCGGCGGCGTCGTCGAGCAGGGCCGTGCGTCCGGTGCCGGCCGGCCCCGTGATCAGGAGGGATCCGCCGGTGCCGCGGGCGCCCTGCACGAGGGCCTGGTCGAGGGCGGCCCGAGCGCGGTCGTATTCGCGCAGGTGCGGAACGGTGGGAGCCGTGGGCGCCGCGGCCGGTGGGTCACTCGCGGCGCGGGAGGCCAGGGAACCGAGGGGTAACACCGCAACTTCCTCCCCAGGAGTGTCTTCGTGCCCGTGTCGCTCGCGTCCGCGCCCGGCGCGGGCTTGTTCGTTCGCCCTGCCGGGCTGCCGTCTTCCGACGTCCTCCTTGCACAGTTGAGTACGTGACAGGAGGTGGGGCGCGTTCACCCGGACGGTCGAGAGGCAGCTGTGGCATTCCTCACAGACGCAGGGCGGTGCCACCGGAGATGCCCGGTACGGCGCCGTCCCTCACGACGGATCATGCCATCCGTGGCTGACCGAGCCCTGCCCACGAATCACGCACCGGCTCGTCAGAAGAACACCCCGCACCGCAGCAGCACGTTCGCGTACGGCCGGGCTTCCCCGGTGCGCACCACCAAGCGCGCCCCCGTGCTCAGCTCCTTCAGCGTTTCGTGCGGCACGTAGGCCAGGTCGGCGAAGGAACCGGTCAGCAGCCCGGCCGCGGCGGGGTTCGCCTCCCGTACCTCCTGCGCCGCGAGCGCCCCCTCGATCACCAACTCGTCGAGGAGCCCGGCCAGTACGTCCTCGAACGACGGGATCCCCGCCCGGAACGCGAGGTCGACCACCCGGGGCCCGTCCGGAACCGGCATCCCCGCGTCGCACAGGAGCACCTGGTCACCGTGCCCCAATTCGGCGACGGCTCCGGCGAGATGGCGATTCAGGATCCCGCCCTTCTTCACAGCGCCTCGACCTCCTCGGCGGTGGGGAACGACTCCTGGGCTCCCCGCCGCGTCACGGCGACGGCGCCCACCCGAGCGGCGTACCCGGCGGCCTCCACGAGCGAGGCGCCCGCGCCCAACTTCCAGGCCAGTGCGGCCGTGAAGGAATCACCGGCACCGGTCGTGTCGACGGCGTCGACCTTCACCGGCGCGACCCGCACGACCTCCTCCTCGGCGGACGCGACCAACGCGCCCGCCGAACCGAGTGTCACCACGACCGATTTGGGCCCGCTCGCGAGCAACTCCCGTACCCATGCGGCGGGATCGTCGCCGACGGTCTCGCCGCCCAGGATCACCCGGGCCTCGTGCTCGTTGACGATCAGCGGGTCGCAGGCCGCCAGGACCTCGGCCGGCAGCGCCTGCGGCGGCGAGGGGTTCAACACGAACCTCGTGCCGGGCGGCAGTTGCCGTACGGTCTCCACGACCGACTCCAACGGGATCTCCAACTGCGCCGAGACCACCCGCGAGGCGTGGAACAGGGGCCCGGCGGCCCGGACGTCCTCCGGCGTGAGCCGCCCGTTCGCGCCCGGCGACACCACGATGCTGTTGTCCCCCGCCGGGTCGACGGTGATCAGCGCGACGCCGGTCGGGGCCCCGCCCACCAGGACGCCCTCCGTGTCGACCCCCGCGTTCCGCTGCGACTCCAGCAGCAGCCGCCCGTTGGCATCGTCCCCGACCCGCGCGAGCAGCGCCGTGCGCGCCCCGAGCCGCGCGGCGGCGACAGCCTGGTTGGCCCCCTTGCCGCCGGGATGGACGGCGAGGTCCGACCCGAGCACCGTCTCCCCGGCTGCGGGCCTGCGCTCGACACCGATCACGAGATCGACGTTGGCCGAACCGACGACCAACACGTCGTAGTCGTACATGAAACTCCCCAATCAGGAAATCCGGAACGGGGCAGCCGGGGCCCGCTTCCGCGGGCACCCCGGCCACCCCTTTCCCCGTCTCAGCCGCTGAATCCGGCCACGTTCTCCTTCGTGACCACCTTCACCGGCACCTTGATGGTCTGCTCGACCTTCTCACCCCTGATCGCCTTGACCGCGTTGTCCACGGCGATCTTCCCGAGCTGCGACGGCTGCTGGGCCACGGAGGCGTACAGCGTCCCCTGCTCGACCGCCTTGAGCCCGTCGGGAGTTCCGTCGAAGCCGACGACCTGCACGGATCCGCCGGCCTTGGACCCGAGCGCCTTCGCCGCGCCGAGCGCCATCTCGTCGTTCGCGGCGATGACACCCTGGACGTCCGGGTGCGCCTGGAGCAGGTTCGACATGACGTCGAGGCCCTTCGTCCGGTCGAAGTCGGCCGGCTGCTGCGCGACGACCTCGATCCCGGGGTACGCCTCCAGTCCCTTGGCGAAGCCCTCGGCCCGCTCGCGCGCGGCGGAGGTGCCGGCCAGCCCCTGGAGGATCACGATCTTCCCGCTGCCACCGAGCTTCTCGGCGAGGGCCTTCGCGGCCTGCGCACCGCCGGTGACGTTGTCGGAGGCGACCAAGGCGTTCACCTCGGCCTTGTTGACGCCTCGGTCGACGGAGATGACCGGGATCTTCGCCGCGCCGGCGGCCTGCACGGAGTTGCTCGCCGCGTCGGAGTCCACCGGATTGACGACGATCGCCCCGAGCCTCGAACTGGTGAAGTTCTGCAGCTGGTTGGCCTGCTGCGAGGCGTCGTTCTGCGCGTCGGTGACCGTCAGGTCCACGCCCAGGCTCGTCGCCTCGGCCTGCGCACCCGCCCGGATCTGCACGAAGAACGGGTTGTTGAGCGTGGAGAGCGAGAGACCGATCTTCTGGGTGCCGGACTTCGGGTCGCCGTGCAGGAACGACGTCGCACCCACGATCGCCACCGCCACGACGGCCGCGAGCCCGTAGGTGGCGACCTGCCTGCCCCGTCCGCCGCCGGGCGCCCCGAACGCGGTGGGAGCGGCCCCGGCCTTGCGCCGCACCGTGTCGAGCAGCACCGCCAGGGCGATGACGACACCGATGACGACCTGCTGCCAGAACGCGGAGACGTTCAGCAGGTTCAGCCCGTTGCGCAGCACCGCGAGGATGAGCGCGCCGATCAGCGTCCCCGACGCCTTGCCCGTACCACCTGAGAGGGAGGCGCCGCCGATGACGACGGAGGCGATGGCGTCCAGCTCGTACCCGGTGGCGGCCTGCGGCTGCGCGGAGGAGAGCCGGGAGGCCAGGACGACACCGGCGACCGCGGCGAACACTCCGGACAGCGCGTAGATCGCGAGCTTCTGCCTGGGCACCCGCAGACCCGAGAGCCGGGCCGCCTCCTCGTTGCCGCCGATGGCGTACATGGAGCGGCCGAGGTACGTACGGCCGAGGACGAACGCCGCGATGAGTCCCATGGCCACCATGACGAGCACCGGCACCGGCAGCCACCCGCCGAGCGTGTCGCCCAGGTGGGAGATCGAGCCCGGGAACGCGATCGGCGAGCCGTCCGAGATCACCAGTGCCAGACCACGCCCCACCGACAGCATCGCGAGCGTCGCGATGAACGGCGGCAGTTTGCCGTACGAGACCAGGAAACCGTTCACCAGGCCGGCGGCCACACCCGTCGCCAGCGCCAGCAGCACCGCGAGGACCACCGGCACTCCGTGCGCCGTGGCGCTCCACCCCAGCACGGTCGCCGACAGCGCGGCCACCGAACCGACCGACAGGTCGATGCCCGCCGAGACGATCACGAAGGTGACACCGAAGGCGAGGACGGCGGTCACGGCAGCCTGGACACCGACGTTGAGCAGGTTGTCGGTGGTGAGGAAGTCGCCCGACAACGCCGACATGGCGATGACGAGGACGATCAGCGCGGTCAGTGCGCCGTTGTCGAGCAGCAGGCGGCGCAAGGCCGCGGCGCCACCGGCGCCCGTACCGCTCCTGAGCGTTTCAGCGGCCACGGGGGGCCTCCAGTTCGGTAGTGGGGTTGCTCACGGCCAGCGACATGACCGCGTCCTGCGTGGCCTCGTCGGCGGACAACTCGCCCGCGATCCGGCCCTGGGCCATCACCAGCACCCGGTCGCTCATCCCGAGCACCTCGGGCAGATCGCTGGAGATCATGAGTACGGCGGCCCCGGCCGCCGTCAGTTCGTTGATGAGCTGGTAGATCTCGACCTTGGCGCCGACGTCGATGCCGCGGGTGGGCTCGTCGAGGATCAGCACCTTGGTGTCGGCCAGGAGCCACTTGCCGATGACGACCTTCTGCTGGTTGCCGCCGGACAGCGTGCGCACCTGCTGACCGAGCCCGGCCATCCGTACGCCGAGTTGCCCGGCGATCCGGGCGGCGGCGACGTGCTGGGCCTTGAGGTCGACGATTCCGGCTCGGGTGGCGGACCTGAGGGTGACGAGTCCGAGGTTCTCCTCGACCGACTGGTCGAGCACCAGCCCCTGGCCCTTGCGGTCCTCCGGTACCAGCCCGAGGCCCGCGGTCATGGCGGCGCCGATGTCGTGCCGCTTCAAGGGGGCCCCGGCGACGCGGACCGAACCGCGGTCGTACGGGTCGGCGCCGAAGACCGCCCGGACCACCTCGGTACGACCCGCCCCGACCAGCCCCGCGACGCCGACGACCTCGCCGGCCCGCACCTCGAAGCTGACGTCGTGGAAGACACCGTCCCGGGACAGCCCCTCCACGGACAGCAGAGCGGTGCCCGGGACAGCGCGCTCGCGCGGGTACTGCTGCTCGATGGACCGGCCCACCATCAGCCGGACGAGTTCCTCCTCCGGCGTGGAGGCAGGCACCTGTCCGACCGACTTGCCGTCCCGGATGACCGTGACCCGGTCCCCGAGGGCGGCGATCTCCTCCAGGTGGTGGGTGATGAAGACGATCCCGACGCCGTCCTCGCGCAGCTTGCGCACGATCACGAACAGCTTCTCGACCTCCTCGGAGGTCAGCACGGCGGTCGGCTCGTCCATGATCAGAACCCGCGCGTCCAGGCTCAGCGCCTTCGCGATCTCGACCATCTGCAGGCGCGCGATGCCTAGTTCGCGCACCCGCGCGCGGGGCGACACGCTGACGCCGACGCGCTCCAGGAGCTCCGAAGCGTCCGCCTCCATCCTCTTCCGGTCGATCATCCCGAACCGGCGCGGCTGGCGCCCCAGGAAGATGTTCTCGGCGACCGTCAGGTCGGGGACGAGGTTGAACTCCTGGTAGATGGTGGCGATCCCGAGTCGCTCGGAGTCCTGCGCACCATGGATGCGGACCTCCTCGCCACCGACCAGGACGCGGCCCTCGTCGGGTGCGTGGGCGCCGGAGAGCGTCTTGATCAGGGTGCTCTTCCCCGCGCCGTTCTCACCGAGCAGCACATGGACCTCGCCCCGCCGCAGGTCGAAGTCGACGCGGTCCAGCGCGACCACCCCGGGGAAGGTCTTCCGAATGCCCTCGATGCGCAGCAACTCGTCCGGGTCGCTCACGACTGGCTCCTGTTCGTCACGGGGGTCTCTGTCACGGGGGCCTCTGTCACGGGGGTTTCGGTCACCGGGGTCTCGCCGCACGAGCGGCGAACGACGAGACGGGCGGGGAGCGTCACGGATCGCGGCGTCCGCCCCTCGATGCGGTCCACGAGCGCGCGCACGGCGGCCCGGCCCAGCTCGCCCGTGGGTTGGGCGATCGCGGTGATCGGCGGATCCGTGTGCACGAACCAGCGGATGTCGTCGAACGCGGCGAGCGCGATGTCGTCCGGCACGCGCAGACCACGGGCGCGGACGGCGTCCAGGGCCCCCAGTGCCATCAGGTTGTCCGCCGCGAACACGACCTGCGGGGGCTCGGCGAGGTCGAGGAACCGCTCGGTCGCCCGTCGGCCGCTGGCGGCCTGGAAGTCACCCTGGCCGATGTACCGGTCCGGCAGGTCGAGGCCGCACTCCGCCAGCGCCTCGCGGAACGCCTCCACACGCTCCTGCCCGGTCGTGGTGGCCGCCGGCCCGGCGATGATCGCCAGCCGCCGGTGCCCCAGCCGGTGCAGGTGCACGACGAGGTCCCGTACGGCACCCCGCCCGTCCGCCCGCACCACCGGCACGTCGACGCCGGGGATCCACCGGTCCACGAACACCATCGGTGTCCCGGCCCGGGCGGCGTCCAGCATGAGCGGCGACCCGCCGTCGGTGGGCGAGACCAGCAGTCCGTCGATACGGCGGTCCAGCAGCGTCCGTACGTGGTGGTCCTGCAGTTCCGGCCGCTCGTCGGCGTTCCCGATGATCACGCTGTACCCCAGCGCCCGCGCCTCTTCCTCCACGGACCGTGCGAGCTCGGTGAAGTACGGATTCAGCACGTCGCTGATCACGAGGCCGAGGGTGCGGGTCTGATCGGTACGCAGCGACCGCGCCACGGCGTTGGGCCGGTAGCCGAGCGACGCGACGGCGGCCAGCACCCGCGCCCGCGCGTCCTCGCTGACCGAAGGGTGTTCATTCAGGACACGCGAGACAGTGGCGACGGACACGCCTGCCTCGGCGGCGACGTCCTTGATGCTCGGCACAGCCGCCCCACCTCCTCGTGGAATCGATTACATCGACGTGTTCCCACGATTGGAATCGATTACATGCCCGCAGGGCAAGCCTTGAGCGGATGGCTGAAACCTGATCGTGATGAACGCCGCGCCGATGCCCCCGCCGTTCCGCCGAGAGTGTTGACGCGCTGTATGTGAGCGTTAACACTCTTGTAGCAGGCGGACGCCGCACCGGGCCCCCGGGGCGAAGCCGTGGCGCTGAGCTGTCGTGCCTTGGTCCGGCGCGGTGGGGCCGGACGGGCAAGGTGCGCGCGCGGAGCTTTCGTTGCGGAGCATGCTTCGGCGGGCCGTTTCTGACGTAGTGTCAGCCACGGCCCGCCGGTGCTTCTTCAGCCCTGCTCGCCCTCCCGCGGGGGCCTCAGGAGTGGACGTCGCCGAGGCAGAGGATGTAGCCGTCGCCGGTGCGGGTGGTCTGCTCCCAGAAGGCGGCGGTGGTGGCCGGCCACGGGTCGCAGGACGTCGAGGCGTCCGAGGGCTCGGTGCGGTGGTCCAGCTTGCCGAGCACGCGGTAGGAGGCCTTCGAGTCCGTGCAGTCGACGACCTTGAAGTCCTGGGTCCCCTCCTTGGTGCCGCCGGTCTGCTGGACGCAGTCGCCCGGGGCGGCGGTCGATGCCGCACCGGTCATGTGCTTCCAGAGGAAGGTGCCGCCGGCGAGGAGGCCGAGGGCGATCAGGGTGACCACGACCCGCTTCAGCATGCTGCCGCCCGCGCCGAGCACCCAGCCGACGATGCCCTGCTTGGCGCGCGGGGGAGGGGTCCAAGCCGGCGGCTGCTCGTGGTCGAGCTGCTGCTGCGACTGCCCCTGCGGCGAGCTGCCGGGGGGATGCGTCATTGACGTGCCTTTCGAGTGACAGGGAGCGTGGGCAGGTGGATCCGCGCAGGGCGAGGTCGGCCGAACGGCCCCAAGCGGTCTGCGGGGTTCCTGCTCAGTGGGGAGGTCGGACCAGCGGAGTGCGGGAGCCGTCCCTCGGGCGTATCGGTTTCGGGCGAAGTGCGGAGTGGACCTCGCCTCGACGCCACACCGAAAGGTACCCGGACGGCGTGCGCGGGGGCATCGGTAGAACTACGTAACCCGGATACCGGAGCGTGCGCCGGCGGGTCAGCGGGCCAGCAGGTCGCGCAGTGCCGTGGCGATGAACGCCGCGGCCGCCGGGTCGGAGCCGCCGCCGGCGAGATGGCCCCAGACGCCGGGGATGATGCGGAGCTCGGCGTCCGGAACGTGCCGGAGGTTCCACTCCTCGTCCTCCGGGGGGAAGTAGAGGTCCTTCCGTGAGGGCAGCGCCAGCACCTTCGCCCTGATCGCGGCGAGTGCGGCCACGGTGTCGCCGTCGAAGCCGGGAGTGCGGCCGACGTCGGCGTGCTGCCAGGTCCAGATCATGGCGAGCAGGTTGTTGGCGTCCCAGTCGGCGAAGGTCGGTTCCCAGACTCCGGTCAGGAAGTCGTCGAGCGTGGCGAACCCCAGCTGCTCGTACACCCGGTCCCAGTAGAAGGCCTGGGACAGCCCCCAGCCCGCGTACACCCGGGCGAATGCGCGGAGCCCGGCCCTCGGCGGATCCGGGTAGTCGCCGTCGGCGAAGGCGGAGTCGGCGGTGAGTGCGGCCCGGATCCCCTCCAGGAACACCTGGTTGTGCGGGCTGGTGTGGGAGGAGCCGCAGATCGGTGCGATCCGTTCGACCATCTCGGGGTGGCTGACCGCCCACTGGTAGGCCTGCCCGGCGCCCATCGACACACCGGTGACCAGGGCGATCCGCTCGATGCCGAACTGCTCGGTGACCAGCCGGTGTTGGGCTGCCACATTGTCCACCATGGTGACCTGCGGGAAGCGGGCGCGGTCGTGGGGCGGCTCGGTGTTGCTCGGTGAGCTGGACAGCCCGTTGCCGAACAGGTTCGGCACGATGACGAAGTAGCGCGAGGTGTCCAGTGCCCTTCCCTCGCCGATCAGCCACTCGTTGGCCTCGTGGGTGCCGGCGAACCAGGTCGGAAAGACGATGACGTTCGACTTGTCCGCGGCCAGCTCGCCGTAGGTCCGGTAGGCCAGGTGCGCACCGGCCAACGTGCCGCCGCGCTGAAGGGGAAAGTCGCCCAGGTGATGGAGCTGATGATCAGTCATGGGGGAGCGAAGGTGGGGCAGCGTCCGGATATTCCCGTGGGGCGGGGTCCCCGGCGCGGACGCGCTGCGCCAACTCCCCGTGGTGCGCTCCGTGGCGCTCGCCGCCGCGTATTGGGTAAGGGGTTCGGGCAACTTCTACCGATGCGGGCCGGACCGGGGCGGCGCGGCCCGCATCGGACGACGGCGGGGCCACGGTGCCCGTCAGGCCGGGGTGGTCTGACGGCGGGCGAGGGCGTCGGAGGCCTTGGCGGTGGCGTAGAGGGAGACCGCGAGGGTCAGGGCGAGGGCGGCGCCGGCCGCGAAGACGGTGCCGGAGGAGACGGCCTTGGCGTCCCCGGCCTCGGTGCGCGCCGATCCGGCGATGAACGGCATGACGCCCAGCACGGCGATGCCGAGGGCGACTTCGCCCCACACGACCTTGGGGAAGTGGCGCAGCGTGAGGTGGAGGAGGGAGGCGGTGTCGTCGGCGCGGCGGGCCCGGGTGATGCGGGGCATGAGCCAGAACTGGTTGAAGGCGCCGGCGGCGACGAGGCCGAGGACGAGGAGGACCTTGATGAGGAGGGCGAGGCCGTAGCCGGTGGTCCACAGCTGGGAGATCGCGCCGACGTGCTTCCAGCTGAGCCAGAAGCCGGAGACGGTGACGGCGGCCACGCAGACCAGGGCGACGAGGCTGAAGCGGCGCCACAGCTCGGCCCACAGCAGGCCGGCGCCCGCGCCGAGGCGACTGCGGGTGCCGGCGAGGGCGACGAGCAGGGCGAGGCCGCCGAGCCAGACGGTGCCGGAGACGATGTGGGCCTGGTCGAAGACCGGGTTCAGCCACCCGTCGAGGTCGGCGGGGGCGGTGGCCGGGACGGAGGTGATCAGGGTGACGGCGAGGGAGAGCGGCAGTGCGGTGAGGGCGATCCGGTCCACGTGGCGCCGGGCGGCCGGCGCGAAGAGGGCGATCAGGGCGGCGGCGGTTGCGACCAGGACGGCGTTCTGGACGAGGTAGACCGTGCCCTGGGCGATCCAGGCGCCCTTGGCCGCGGGCGCCTGGAGGTAGTCCCGGATCCTGCCGGGGGCGAGCGCGTCGCCGAAGGGCATGCCCTGGCCGGCGCGGGCGACGCGGGCGGAGAGCTGGAAGTAGCCCGCGACCAGCAGGACCACTCCGGCCCAGGCGAGGTAGCCGGCGGACCGTCTCCGCAGGATCTCGGCGTCCCCGGCGCTCGTTTCCGGGGCGCGCAGGGCCGGGCGCACGGTGGCCGCGTAGGTGACGGTGGCTCCGACGGCCCCGCTGAGGCCGAGGAAGTAGCCGGTCTTGGTGAGGACCCGCCAGAGCTGGGGCATGGCGTATCCGGCCGTGTGCGCGGCCAACGAAGCGTAGTGCATAAGGTAAGGCTAACCTAAAGTCCATCCGGGGTCATGACCCCACCGGGAAACGCCGCACTGGTGCTGTGACGGCGACGGGTGCTCAGGTGCCGACCGCAGCGGATTCGGTGGTGGTGCCGGCCCGGGCGGTGAGGGCGCGGCCGTAGCGGCGCAGGAGCAGGACGGCGGTGGTGGCGAGGCCGACGAGCCAGTAGCCGATGAGGGTGATCCGGAAGCCGCTCCTGGTGTCGTCGAGGCCGCGCAGCAGGCCGACGCCGATGTTCTGGGCGCAGTCGAAGAGTTGGAGGACGGAGACGACGGCGAGGAGGCCGGTGGCGATGTGCAGGCCCTGCTGGTCGGCGGGCCTGCCGGGGTCGAAGTAGGGACGCAGGACGAGCTCGGGGAGGGTGAGGTAGGCGATGCCGACGAGCGTGGTGACGACGGCGCCGCAGGCGAGGGCGGTGTTCTTGATCCGGCGGGCGGCGGCGTGGTCGCCGAGGGCGAGTTCGCGGCTGACGTTGATGGAGGCGGCGTGGGAGAGGCCCACGGCGACCTGGAAGACGATGTAGATCAGCTGGTTGACGGCGGTGTGGGCGGCGAGCGCGGCGGCGCCGAAGCTGCCGGCGAGCAGGGCGGTGACGGAGAAGAAGCCGGCCTCGGAGCCGTAGGTGGCGGCGATCGGGGTGCCGAGGCCGAGCAGGCGGCGCACGGTGCCGGGGTCCGCGCGCCAGAAGTCCAGGGCCGGCAGGGGGGCGAGCCGGGAGTCGCGCCGGGCTGAGGCGTGCAGGGCGAGGAAGGAGAGCAGGTGGACGCTGCTGGTGGCGACGCCGATGCCGGTGAGGCCGAGTCGGGGCAGGCCCCAGCTGCCGTGGATGAAGGCCCAGTTGAGGGCCGCGTTGACGGCGACGGAGGCGATGGTGATCCGCAGCAGTGCCTGCGGGCGGCATCGTCCTCACCCCCGCCCCATCGGCGACGGCCCGGGCTGTTCGCGCCCCGGCCGACACGGCGGCCGAGCCCGTCGCGGAGGTGCGGGCGCTCGACGCGGCCGTGGGCACGGGCCGCGACCGTCAGCGCGTCCTCATCACCTCCGCCCTCGACGCCGACACGGTCGACGGCATCATGGACCTCCTGCGCGACCTACGGGACAGCCGCGGCCTCGCCGTCGTCCTCGTCAGCCACGACCTGCCCCTGGTGTCGGCCCACGCCGACACCGTCCTCACACTCGGGCCGTCCGACGCGGCCTCGTTCACGCACCACCGCCCCGCCCCGAGCCGGGTGGCGAACTGACCGCACTCGCCGCCCGCACGTCGGGTGGTCCGTCAGGGCGGGTTCCCGCGTGCATCAGGGTGAACGTCGTCCCGGGCCGGAGACGCCAGAGCTACTAGTCGGATTATCGGCAGCCATACTGCGCCCGTGCGATCACTGTGGGTAGCGTCTCATCTGCAGAGTGTCATCGGCTCACGGTTCCCCGCACACCTCACCGCCGCCGTCAGCGCGCCGCGTGATACCGGACCGCTCGACCGAAGGGAATCGTCATGAGGCGCTGTCCACCCACCAGCGGGCGCGAACGAAGACACCGCGGGCTCGCCGCAGTCCGCGGCCGCCTCACCGGCGCGGCGCTCACCCTTCTCCTCGCGTTCGCCACGGCCTCCGGATCCTTCTCCGCGCCCGCCCTGGCAGACGCCCCGAACCGGGCCGGACACCCGTCCGCCACCCCGGCCGCCGACAGCCTCAGCGGCCGCACGGGCCGTCAGCAGCCCGTGACCCTGGAGAAGACCGGCACCGACGTCGCCACCGGCAGCACGACCCACGCCGCCCAGGGCGACACCATCCGCTGGGTGGTCTCCGCGACCAACCCGGACGGCGCACCGGTCAGCACCACCGTCACCGACGCGATCCAGGGCGGCCCCGGCAGCACCCCGCAGACGCAGTCCTACGTGCCCGGCTCGCTCCAGGCACCCCCCGGCTTCACCAAGGAGTGGTCCACCGACGGCGGCGCGACCTTCTCCGGCACCGACGGGGGTACCGCCACCAACGTCGTCCAGGCCACCAACCCGAAGTTCGCCTCACCGGCGACCGGCCAGGTGGTCCAGATCCCGCCCCCGTTCACCCCGATCAACACGGCCACCGGCGGCGACGGCTTCACCCCCATCCAGTACACCGCCACCATCAACGGCGTTGCCACGCCCGAGATCTGGAACATCTACCACCACGGCTTCTCCAACACGGCCAGCGTGGTCTGCACCGACCTGCTCACCAACGGCCCCTGCCCGACCCCGAGCGGCGCCCCCGCCACCTGGCCCCAGGCGCTGAACTCCTCGGCGGCCGACACCACCACCGGCGACGTCGGCAGCACCCGCACCCCGACCTACGTACAGTCCGGCTCCCGGCTGTACTACGCCGCGATCAGCCGGGTCACCCAGGCACTGATCGGCGTCGGCTGCATCGACCTCCAGAACCAGTCCAGCTGCGGCGTCACCCCCCTCCAGAGCGGCAGCGGCCTGGTCATCGGCGGCCTGGTCGAGGCGCCGAACCACCTGGTCTACGCGGTCTCCGGCACCGGCGAGATCCTCTGCTACGACCCGTCGAACAACTCCTCCTGCGGCACCTTCACCATCGGCCTGCCCGCCAACGAGGGACAGATCGCCTTCAGCGGCGACTACGCCGGCATCATGCGGGTCATCAACGGCAAGATCTACGTCACCGACAACCAACTGACCCCGAACCCCACGGTGATGTCCTGCTTCGACCCGTCGACCAACGCCGCGTGCACCGGCTGGACCACCCCCAAGACCCTCGTCACCCCAGTCGGCTCCGCCGCCGCCCGAGGCGACAACGTCTTCGAGATGTACGACTCGGCAGGCACCGTCACCGGCGTCTGCACGGTGGTCGGCGGCGACGACCAGTCGGTCAACCCGCCCGTCGGCACCGTCGTCTGCTTCTCCCTGGCCGGCAGCCCCATCGCCGCGCCCCCCGGCCTCCAGACCCTGGTCAGCACCAACGTGGCCCCCGGCGAGGCCAACTACCAGGTGCCGCTGACCATCACCGCCCCCAACGGGCACCTGGAGACCGAGTTCCCGTTCTGGATCTACCGCAGCAACAGCCCGACCTCCAACAGCTCCGAGTTCTGCTACGACTGGACGACCCAGGGCGCCTGCAGCCAGTACGGCACCAACGGCGTCGTCAACGGCCCCTCCAACGTCAACAACGGAGACACCAGGCCGTACGGCTTCGCCTACGACGGCCAGTGCAAGTACAGCCTCGGCGACACCGGCTACCTGTTCTCGATCGACCCGATCACCGGCGCCTCACCCTGCCTCAAGACCAAGGCCCAGGGCACCATCAACCCCGCCGCGTACTACTGCGACGGGGCCACCGGGCACGTGAAGTCCTACGGCACGGTCAGCCTGCTCGGCCTCGACCCGTCGACCGTCAACTTCGCCCAGTCCTCGGTCACCGTGCTGACCGCCGACGGCACCACCATCGGCACCTTCCCGTTCAACCCCGGCACCGGAACGGCGGACATCTCATCCGTCCCGGCCGGCGACTCGCCGATCCAAGTGATCGCCAACCTCACCCTGATCAACGGATCGTCGTTCACCCCCGGCAACCACCCGCAGATGCAGGTGAGCTTCGTCGGCGACGCACCGCAGATCTGCTTCGAGACCAAGGTGTCGACCGACTGCTCCGTCACCTCCGTCACCAACCGGGCATCCGCCGTCACCAACGGCCAGACGCCCGTGGTCTCCAACCCCGTCACCTTCCAGGTGACCCCGGGCGCGGACTGCGCGCCGATGCTGGAGATCCTCAAGGAGGTCTGCACCTCGGCCAACGCCGGTGACTGCGGGGCCGGCGGCGCCGGTCCATGGGCGAAGACCACGACGGTGGCACCGGGTGGGACCGCCTACTGGCGGATCACGGTGACCAACACCGGGCCCGTCCCGATTGCCGGGATTACATTGGCGGATTCTGTGACCCCGTCGTGCGTCACGGCTGCGGGGACGTTTGACCTGGCGGTGGGTGCGTCGAAGCAGGTGTTCTGCAACCTGCCTGGCGTGACGCAGTCGACGACGAACACGGTGACGGCTTCGTTCCCGGGGCCTGACGGGAAGCCGATCACCACTCCGCCGTCGGAGGCGAGTGTCGATGTTCCGTCGCTGGCTGTGTTGAAGGAGGTCTGCACGTCGGCCAACGCCGGTGACTGCGGGGCCGGCGGTGCCGGTCCGTGGGCGAAGACCACCACGGTCGCTCCGGGCGGGACGGCTTACTGGCGGATCACGGTCACGAACAACGGGCCGGTCAATGTCACTGGCGTCACGTTGGCGGATTCTGTGACCCCGTCGTGCGTGACGGCTGCGGGGACGTTCGACCTGGCGGTGGGTGCGTCGAAGCAGGTGTTCTGCAACCTGCCGGGTGTGGCGCAGTCGACGACGAACACGGTGACGGCTTCGTTCCCGGGTCCTGACGGGAAGCCGATCACCACTCCGCCCTCGGAGGCGAGTGTCGATGTTCCGTCGCTGGCCGTGTTGAAGGAGGTCTGCACGTCGGCCAACGCCGGTGACTGTGGTGACGGCGGTGCCGGTCCGTGGGCGAAGACCACCACGGTCGCTCCGGGCGGGACCGCTTACTGGCGGATCACGGTGACCAACAACGGGCCGGTCAGCGTTACTGGCGTCACGTTGGCGGATTCTGTGACCCCGTCGTGCGTGACGGCTGCGGGGACGTTTGACCTGGCGGTGGGTGCGTCGAAGCAGGTGTTCTGCAACCTGCCCGGTGTGACGCAGTCGACGACGAACACCGTCACGGCTTCGTTCCCCGGTCC
>NZ_JBHVUS010000001.1:90453-106327 GCF_042884005.1 Kitasatospora sp. NPDC058162 | reverse complement strand
CCCGCCCTCGGAGGCGAGTGTTGATGTTCCGTCGCTGGCCGTGCTGAAGGAGGTCTGCACCTCCACTACTGCGGCTGATTGCGGTGAGGGTGGTGCCGGTCCGTGGGCGAAGACCACCACGATCGCACCCGGCGGAACGGCTTACTGGCAGATCACGGTCACGAACAACGGGCCGGTTAACGTCACTGGCGTGACGTTGAGCGATGCGGTCACCCCGTCGTGCGTCACGGCTGCCGGGACGTTCGATCTGGCTGCTGGTGCGTCGAAGCAGGTGTTCTGCAATCTGCCTGGCGTGGCGCAGTCGACGACGAACACGGTCACGGCTTCGTTCCCGGGTCCTGATGGCAAGCCGATTACGACGCCTCCGTCGGAGGCGGGTGTCGATGTTCCGTCGCTGGCTGTGCTGAAGGAGGTCTGCACGTCGGCCAACGCGGGTGATTGTGGTGAGGGTGGTGCTGGTCCGTGGGCGAAGAGCACCACGGTCGCACCGGGTGGGACTGCCTACTGGCGGATCACCGTCACGAACAACGGCCCCATCCGGATCGCCGGGATTACGTTGGCGGATTCTGTCACCCCGTCGTGCGTCACGGCTGCGGGGACGTTCGATCTGGCTGCCGGTTCGTCGAAGCAGGTGTTCTGCAACCTGCCCGGGGTGACGCAGGCGACGACGAACACCGTCACGGCCTCCTTCCCGGGCCCCGATGGGAAGCCGATCACGACGCCTCCGTCCGACGCGCGTGTGGAGGTGAGCGGTACCAACGTCCCGTCGTTGAACGTCGACAAGGAGGTCTGCCAGTCCGAGAAGGCCGGTGATTGCGGCCAGGGCGGGGCCGGGCCTTGGGGCAAGGAGGTGACGCTGCACAAGGGTGGCGCGGCCGAGGAGCCGTGTGCCCCGGACAAGTGCCAGGCGTTCTGGCAGATCACGGTGACGAACACGGGAACGGTGGATCTGACCGGGATCACCTTGACCGACCGTCAGGAGGTGGCCTGCGAGGTGGCGGCCGGGACGTTCGATCTGGCGGCGGGGCAGTCGAGGAAGTTCTACTGCTCCAGCCTGATCAGCGAGGACATGGTCAATACGGTCACGGCCTCCTATGTGCCGCCGAACTCCCCGGCCGGGACCGAGCGGGTGACCACGGCGCCGTCGTCCGCGCTTGCCCGGTGCACGCCGCCGTGCGAGAAGGGCAAGTGCCACGAGCACGAGCATGAGCACGGGCACGAACACGGGCATGGTGGTGGCCACGGCCACGGAGGTGCTGGGCCCCTGCCGGAGACCGGTGCAGCGGTGCTGCCCTATGCCGCCACCGGTGCGGCGCTGGCCGGCCTCGGTGTGCTGCTCACCGTCCTGGTCAGGGCGCGTCGGCGCCGGGCGGGCGGGGTGAGCGAGTGACCATGATCCGGTCGGACCGGCCCTGACGGGCCGAGGGCGGTGGCCCGGGAGGAACCTCTTCCCGGGCCACCGCCCTGTGCTGGGCGTAGTCGTGGGAGGAGTGCTCGATCGTTTCCCGGGTGAAGAGCCCCGTCCCGATGGAGGATCCATGTCGAAGCTGCGCACCACGCTCGCCGCCGCCGTCCTCGGTGCCGCCGTCCTGGCGCCCGCCGTGCCGGCGCAGGCGGCCGGCGGCACGCCCGAGGCGCAGGTGAACACTTTCTTCCGGGAGTACCGCCGGGCCGTCCTCGACACCAAGGACAAGTCGCCCGCCGAGGTCCGCGCCGAGTACCTCACGGCGGAGCTGAACCGGGAGCTGGACGAGTGGGCCCGGGAGCATGACGCGGACCCGGTGTTCCGGGCGCAGAACGTGCCGCTGGACTGGTCCACGCGGTACGAGGGCAGCGGCGGCGGCCGCGCGACGATCGTCCTGACCGAGCGCTGGGGTGGCGGCGCGGCGCAGGACGTCTGGTACTCCGTCGGCCTCGACACCCTCCGCATCAGCGGTCTGGAGGACCCGCCCGGCAGGTGACGGCCCGTCCCGGCGCCTATCCTCGGGGACATGGCCGTTCAGCGCATGGACAACGTCGGCATCGTCATCGAGGACCTCGACGCGGCCATCGCCTTCTTCACCGAACTCGGCATGGAGCTGGAAGGCCGGATGCCGATCGAGGAGCGCTGGGCGGGGACGGTCGCCGGGCTCGACGACATGCGGAGCGAGATCGCGATGCTGCGGGTCCCGGAGGGCCCGGGCCGGATCGAACTGGCGAAGTACCACGCCCCGAGGGCGGTCACCCCCGAGCCGGCGGTCGCCCCGGCGAACACGCTGGGCCTGCACCGCGTCATGTTCGCCGTCGACGACATCGAGGACACCCTCGCCCGCCTCCGCCCGCACGGGGCCGAGCTCGTCGGTGAGGTGGCGCGCTACGAGGACAGCTACCTGCTCTGCTATCTCCGGGGGCCGAGCGGGATCATCGTCGGGCTGGCCGAGCAGCTGGGCTGAGGAGAAGGGAGTCCGCTCACCTCAGGGCCCGGGCGGCGTGTTCGACGTACTCGTGCAGTCCGTAGGCCAGGGCCACGCCGAGCAGGGCCGCAGTCGCGACGGCGGTGAGCAGGGCGAGGGCGGTGCCCGCCCGGTGGCCGGTCGGGCGGGCGGGTTCGGGGCCGAGCAGGGCCCGGACGCGCCGGGGTACGGGACCGGAGTTCACGGACAGCAGCGGGCCCGGGGTGGGGCGGGCGGGCGACGATCCGGCCAGGGCCGCCCGGGCGATGGCGGTGGCGGCGGTGCGCCGGTCGGCGACCGCGTGGGCGGCCCGCTCGTCGGCCCAGCGCTCCAGGTGGTAGTCGAGGTCGGCGCGCAGCCGGTCCAGCGCCGGGTGCACGACGGCGGCGAGGTCGGCCGTGGTCGCGAGCAGGTGGTGGCGCCCGCGCAGGTGGGCGCGCTCGTGGGCGAGGAGCACCGCGCGCTCCGTCGGCTCCAGTGCGGCGAGCATGGCGGCCGAGACGACGACCCGGCCAGGGCGCCCCCGGTGGGCGGGGAGCGCGAAGGCCTCCGGCTCCCGGTCCGCGACCACGAGCAGGTCGCCCTCGCCCGTCGCGTCGCCGACGAGGTCCCAGGTACGGGCGAGGAGCGCGCGGTGCTTCCGCCAACGCAGCGTCAGCCGTACGGCTTGGACGAGCAGCAGCGTCCCGGCGGCGCAGGACACCGGCGCCACGGCGGGCCACCGGGCGAGGACCCGCGACAGCGGCGCCTGCTCCAGGCCCGCCAGGAACGGGACGTGGAAGAGACCGGCGAGGGCCGCGACGGTGCCGCCCGCCAGCAGGACGGCCGCGCCGGCGAGGGTGAACGAGGCCTCGCGCGGCGGGAGCAGCGCGGCCAGCCGGCGGGCCGCGGGCGCCGCGGCCCAGGGGAGCAGCAGGGCGAGGGCGACGAGTACCAGGGCCAGGCTCATGCGCCGTCCATGGTCCTGGCCTTGCTGGCGAGCTCCGAGCCGGGGTCGAGGAGGAGGCGGCGCAGGACGTCTTCGTCGGCCTCGGAGAGGGAGGAGACGAACCGCTTGAGCACCAGGTCGCGCTCGGGTTCCTTCTCCAGCTCCCGGCGCATCCGTCCGGCGGCCAGTCCGGCGGCGTCCTCGACGGGGGCGTAGGCGAAGCTGCGCCCGGGGCGGGTGCGGACCAGGGTGCCCTTCTCGTGCAGGCGCGTGAGGATCGTCGCCACGGTGGTGCGGGCCAGCCCCTGGTTCAGGGTCTCTTTGACCTGTTGGGCGGTCAGCGGCTCGCCGGCCGCCCACAGCACCGCCAGCACGTCCGCGACCAGCTCCCCGTGCGGACGTCTGGCGTTCCGACCGCCACCCAGCATCTCCACTCCCGTCCTCGCGTCCTCGCAGGCTTCCGGCGGGCACACCGGAACGGGCCGGGTGTCCAGCCGAGGTTAGGTGTGCCTCAGCTAACTTTACGGGCCGGTGGCACCACGCCCACGCGCGGGACCGCCGGGACGGGGGGTGTGGCCTCGGGCCACGGTCCCGTCGGGCCGTACTACCCGGGTACCGCGCCGCGGCGCAGGTTCCGTCCCGGGTGCCACGATCCGCGGCTGCGCCGCCGCTAGCGTGGAGAGCAGGACGGCTGGTCGGCTGCCGGGCCGACGCTCCCGCCGAGGCGCGGTGCGGAACTCCCGGCGCCCCGTGGCCGTCCGTGCTCGCGACCGGAACCACCGTCGACGGCATTCGGAGGGCGGCATGAACACCGCGACCTGCCTGACCACGCCCCGCCACACGCCCCGCCAGGCGCCCGCCCGGGCCGCCCGTACACCCGGCGCCGCACCGGCCGCCGAGTGGGCGACGCGCAGTGCGTGGCCGGTCCCGACGCCGCCACCGGCGGCCCGACCCGCCGCGGGCTCGGCGACGCCGGCCACCTGGACCCTGCGGACGCCCGGGTACCCCTGCCCGTGGGCGGCGGGTGCGCCGGTGCCGTGGGCGGCGCCTCCGCTCCTTCCGGCCCTTCCGGCGCGCTGAAGCCCGTCGTCCCGTTTCAGGGAGTGCTGGGGCGGGTCTCGGTCCAGTCGACCATCAGGCGCCGTTCGGCGAAGAACCACCCGTCGGCGCGCTTGACGAACCGGTCCAGGTAGCGGATGGACGCGATCATGATCGTGCGCTCGGTGTCCGCGCCGTAGGAGAGGTGGTGGGCCAGGCAGTAGCTCTCGCCACTCGCGCGGTCGCCGTCCAGGGTCACCGTGCTCTGGCCGTTGAAGTGGGTGGTGGCCCGGTAGGTGTTCAGGTTGTCGAAGACCGGGGCGAGGGCTTCGCGGCCGTGCAGCTCCTGGGTGGGCTCGGGCGCGGTGGCGTCCATGAACACCAGGAAGCGGCTGTCCTCGGTGAACAGCGCCATCTGGCCCTGGGCGTCCCGGCGGTCGGCGCAGTGGGCGTAGGCGTCGATGAGCTCGCGGATGGCGAGCCGGTCGGCGGCCTCGCCGGGTGGGATCGGATCGTGGGCGGACACGGTGACTCCCTCGTGAGGTGTGGGGCACTCACATGACAACACCGGTGGCAGGGCCGCTCAACCGCTGCCGGATCTCCGCGGGCGGGCCGGTCGGGTCCCATGTGTCGGCCTCCACGCGGGGCGCCCCTCAGCGAACCCGGCGGCCCTCCCACAGGATCAGGGCGAGCAGTACCAGGGCTGCCACCGCGAGCGCGGTGGCGCCGCTGCTCCATGCCGCCGCGGGGGTGACGAGTGCGGCGGCGGCGAGCGCGGCCGTGAGCCGGGCCGGGGGCCAGCTGCCCGCGAGGGTGCGGTGGAACCAGGCGAGGCCGAACAGGTAGAGGGAGATGCCGAGCGGCAGCAGCAGGGCGCTGAGGTGGTGGGAGGGGTGGTGGAACGCGTCGATGGCCTTCTCCATCCCGACCGCCGCGACCACGATCCCGAGGATGACCACGTAATAGGCGTAGCCGAAGGAGTAGACGGCGACGCGCGGTCGGCGTCGGGCCGGGACCCGGTCCAGCCGGGCCTCGCTCTCGCGCTCCTCACGGCCGAAGTAGAGCCACCACATCTCGGCGCTCAGCACCAGCGCCAGCAGGGCGCCCACGACGGAGGTCGTCACGCTGTCGCCGCGCGAGGTGGCGGCGCCGACCTCGGTGATCGACTCGCCGAGCACGATGAGGACGGCGAGGCCGTGCCGCTCCACGAAGTGCCCGGCCCCGACCGCGAACTCGCCGCCCCCGCTGACCAGCGGCGTCAACGCCTCCATCGCGGCGGCCAGCGCCCAGAGCCACGGCCGCGCGTGCGGCGGCACCGCCCCCGCGGCCAGCACCACCAGGGCGCTGGCCAGGTTCAGCGGTCCGATGCGCAGGATGCCGCGGTGCCCTGACGTACCGATGAATCCGAGCAGGTGGACCGTCACGACCAGGAGGTACCCGGCGCCGAGGATCAGGGCCCAGGGGCCCGGCCCGGTCGCCTTCGGGACGCTCATCGACATCAGGAAGAACCCCGCCGCGCCGGTCAGCACGAGCAGCCGGGGGCCGGTGCGGTCGAGGTCGAGCGCGTTGGTCAGCCAGGCGTAGCCGGAGTACATCCACCAGATGATCACCAGCAGCACGGCCACCCGGCCCAGGTTCGACAGGGTGGGTGCGGCGGTGAGGATCGAGGCGACCTGGGTGATCGTGAAGACGAAGACCAGGTCGAAGAAGAGTTCCAGCGGGCGGACGGACTCCGCGGCGCCCGGCGTGGCTGTCTCGTCGGCTGCGGTCACGGTCGCGATTGTCGCAGCGCGGCACCGACGCGGCCGCGGCTGACGCCGTGCCGCGCCGCGTGTCGGGGTCGTGCCGCGTGTCGAGGTCGGCGGCGAGGGCGCTACCGGCCGGGGGCGGTCCGCGGCGGGGTGTCCAGCACCCGGAAGGAGATGCCCGCCGCGACCAGTCGGTCGATCAGCGGTCGGCCCATCGCCACGGCGGTGGTCAACTGGCCTGCCAGCGGCGGCAGGTCGTCGTAGGCCAGGCAGAGTGCCGACTCGGCGAGCATCTTCGCGGTCTCCTGGTAGCCGGGATCGCCGCCGGACACCTCGGTGAGGAGGGCCCGGCCGTCCTGGGCCCGGGCGGCGAAGCGGACGGTGAACCAGGAGCGGGCCCGCTGCTCCGGGCCCGGGCCGTCGCCGGGCTTGCGCAGGCGCCCCAAGGTGCGTCGCAGCAGCGGCAGTTGGGCGGCGAGGGCGAGAGCGGCCACGGTGGCGACTCCGCCGAGGGCGACCGGCAGCCGGCGCACCGCCGCGTAGTGGGCGTAGCCGAAGTCCGGGCCGTACGCGTCCAGGGCGGCGGCCGAGCGGGAGACCACCTGCGGGTCGATCGTGGGCATCGGCACGGCCCAGGCGCGGGCCGCCCGGGAGTGGTGCGGGCGGCCGACCGGGGTGCGGACCAGCCGTCCCTTCGGCCGGGGTTCGACCGCGCGGCGCGCCCGGGCGGCCCGGGCCATCGCCCGCGGCCGGGAGAAGGCCGTCAGCGCCGAGGCGAAGGTGCCGCCGGAGACGGTGCCGCCGACGCGGACGAAGCCCTCGACCGAGAGCCGGGCCACCGGGCCGCCGCGGTGCACCAGCTCCTCGACGGCGAACAGCACGCCGAGGTCGTGCGGCACCGAGTCGAAGCCGCAGGCGTGCACCAGTCGGGCGCCGGTGGCCGACGCCCGCTCGTGGTACCGGAGGTACATCCGGTCGACGAACTCCGGCTCGCCGGTGAGGTCCACGTAGTCGGTGCCGGTGTCCGCGCAGGCCGCCACCAGCGGCTCGCCGTGCCGCAGGTACGGGCCGACGGTGGACACCACCACCCGGGCCGAGGCGGCGACCTCGCGCAGCGCCCGGTGGTCCGCGGCGTCGGCCACCAGCAGCGGGAGGTCGGCGCAGCGCGGGTCGATCCGGGCCAGCCCGGCCCGGACGGCGGCGAGCCGGTGCTCGTCCCGCCCGGCGAGCGCCCAGCGGCAGCCCTCGGGCGCGGCCCGGGCCAGGTACTCGGCGGTGAGCCCGCCGGTGAACCCGGTGGCACCGAACAGGACGAGGTCGTACGGGCGGGGCTCGGCCATCAACAGTCCCTACTCGCGGGTAATCGGCGACTGCGCCACGCTAGGAGTCCGACGTGGCACTGTCAACAACGGCGCCGGGCAGGGCGCTCCGGGTCAGAGCACGTCCGCCAGGAACTGCCGCAGCCGTGCGCTCCCGGGTGCGTCGAAGACCGCCCCGGGCGGGCCGGACTCAACCACCACCCCGCCGTCCATGAAGGCGACGGTGTCGGAGACCGAGCGGGCGAAGCCCATCTCGTGGGTGACGACCACCATGGTCATGCCCTCGCGGCCGAGGTCGGCCATCAACGACAGCACGCCCTTGACGAGTTCGGGGTCCAGTGCGGAGGTCGCCTCGTCGAACAGCATCACCCGGGGCTCCATGGCCAGGGCGCGGGCGATCGCCACGCGCTGCTGCTGTCCGCCGGACAGCCGCGCGGGGCGCACGTCGGCCTTGTGCCGCAGCCCGACGAGGTCGAGCTGCCGGAGGGCCGTCTCGGCCGCCTCCTCCTGGGAGAGGCCCCGGAGCTTGCGGAGCGGGAGGGTGAGGTTGCGCAGGACGCTCAGGTGCGGGAAGAGGTTGAACTGCTGGAACACCATGCCGACCTGTCGGCGCAGCAGGTCGGGATCGCGGCGCAGGACGCTCTCGCCGTCCAGCAGGATGTCGCCGCGATCGGGCTCCAGCAGGCGGTTGATCGTGCGCAGCAGCGTGGACTTGCCGGAGCCGGAGGGGCCGATCACGGAGAGGGTGTGTCCCTCGGGGACGTCGAGGTCCACCCCGCGCAGGATCGGGGTGCCGCCCAGGGAGAGGTGGAGGTCGCGGGTCGCCAGGCTGACCGGGGAGAACGGCGTGCCGGTGCGAGGGGCGGTGGCGGTCGTGGAGGTGGCGGTGGGGCGGTGGTCAGGCACGTGCCGCTCCTTCGGGTACGGGGGTGGGTCCGGGGACGGGCGACACCTCGGGGACGGAGGGGGCGGAGGTGCCGGAGGTGTCGGAGGTGCCGGAAGTCGGCTCGCCGCCCTCGCCCCCGTTCCTGGCGTCGCGCCCGTGGCGGAGCCGCCGGTCGATCACGTTGACCAGGTGCGTCAGCGGCACGGTGAGGAGGAGGTAGAACAGGCCGGCGAGCACCAGCGCGGACTCGTTGCCGGTGGTGGCGGCGGAGTCCTGGCCGATCCGGAACAGGTCGCGCTGTTCGGCCGTCAGCCCGAGGAAGTAGATCAGGCTGGAGTCCTTGATCAGCGCGATGAGCTGGTTCACCCAGGCCGGCAGCACCCGCCGGACGCCGAGCGGGACGATGATCAGCCGCATCGCCGCCGCGTACGAGAAGCCGAGCGCCCGCGCCGCCTCGAACTGGCCCGCCTCCACGCTCTGGATCCCGGAGCGGAAGATCTCGCCGAAGTAGGCGGCGGCGATCAGGGACAGCGCGAGGACCCCCAGCGGGTAGGGGTCCGGTCCCCAGATCTCCATCCCCTGCGGGGCCAGCCCCACCCCGATCAGCAGGATGGTGACCGCGGCCGGGAGACCGCGGAACACATCGGTGTAGACGCGGGCCGGCCAGCGCAGCCAGCGGGTCCGGGCGATGCCGGCCACGGCCAGGAGCAGTCCCAGCACGGTGCCGATGACCGCCGAAGTGACCGCGAGGATCAGCGTGTTGGGCACGCCGGTGGTGAGCAGGTCGGAGATCGCGGAACGCATCGATCCCCAGTCGAAGAACGTCTCCGCCAGCGTGCCCAGCTGGTCCACGTCGGCCTCCTTGTCGTCCGATTCGGTGGGTGGGGTGGTGGGGCGGTGGGGTGGCGGGTCAGGGAGTCGCGGACGCGCCGGCCGGTGCCGCCGGGGTCGGGGCCGCCGTGGTCGGTGCGGCGGTGGTCGGGGCCGCGGCCTGCACGGGCGGGTAGGCGACCGAGCCGGTGCCGGGCTTGAAGCCGTCCGGCACCGGGCGGCCCGGGTAGTACTGCTCCTGGAGGCGGGTCCAGGTGCCGTCCGCGATCACCGCGTCAAGTGCCTTGTCCAGTGCGGCCCGCAGCTCGGGGCGGTCCTTGGCGACGGCGAAGGCGGTCGGCGCGGAGCTGAGCTGCTTCTGGGCGAGGACCACCTTGCCGCCGCTGTCCTGGGCGCTCTTCTCGCCGATCTCCGCGGGCGAGATCCAGGCCTCCGCGGTCCCGGCCTTGAGCTGGTTCAGCGCGCCGTTGTAGTCGGGCACGCGCACCGGGTTGAGGTTGTTCTTGGTGGCGTAGTCGTCCTGGACGGTCCCCTGGACGACCACGACGCGCTTGCCGGTGAGCTGGTCGAAGCCGGTGACCGACGAACCGGCGGGGACGTCCAAGCCGAAGTAGCCGAAGTCGTAGCCGTTGGTGAAGGCCACCGTCTTCTTGCGGGCCTCGGTCACGGTGATGGACGAACTGCCCACGTCGAACTTGCGGTTGGCGACCTGCGACAGCAGGGAGGAGAAGTCCGTCGCCGCGAACTCCACCTTGAGGCCGGCCTTGGCGGCGACGGCGGTGAGCAGGTCGTTGTCGAAGCCGGTGAACTTGCCGTCCTTGAGGTACACGTTCGGCGGCGCGTCCGAGAGGGTGCCGACGCGTATCGTCCCCGGAACGGACAACTGGTACGGATTGTCGGCGGACTTCGCCGACGAGGAGGTGCCGCCGCAGGCGGTGAGCGAGGCCAGGGAGGCGAGAACGGCGAGGGTGGTGACGAGAACCCGGCGCGGGCCCATGGAGGCTCCAGACATGGTGATGGTGAAGGGAGGCGCGGCCGTCCGGCCGGTCGGCCGGTCCGAGGCATGCGGGGACCGGGATCGGGGCACGGCGGCGCACGGCCGTAGGGATCGCTACGGCCGCGGAGGAGGACAGGCGGAAAGGGCGGGAAGAAAGCGAAGAGGGAGGCAGGCGCCCGGCGTCAGAGCCGAAAAAGGGCGTGCGTCAGCAGCTGGGGCGACAGCTCATCGCCGTCACACGGCGCAGGTCGATGTACCTGCGCGAAACGAGGTATCCAGCCATGCGGGCACTATGCGTGGTGATCATCGGCGGAGTCAAATCGTCCGCATGACCCCGGCGGCCGGGGCGCGGGCGGCGGCCTCACAGCTCGCGGATCACGCGCCTGGTCAGTGCGTACCCGAACGCGCCCGTCAGGCAGAGCCCGGTCGTCGCGAACACCGCCCGGCTCCCGAAGGCGTCCACCGCCGCGCCGGCCGCGATCACCGAGAGCGGGAAGACCCCCAGCCCGCAGAAGGTGATGGCCGCCATGACCCGGGCCAGCAGCGCGGGCGGGGTGCTCTTCTGCACGCCGGTGACGACCAGGACGTTGGTCACCGTGCTGGCACCGCCGGCCAGGCAGAGCAGCAGCACGGCGCCGACCAGGCCGGTGAACGGCACCAGACCGATCGCCGCGCCCATCACCAGGCCGGAGAGCATCGCCGTGCGCCCGCGCGAGCGCAGGTCGGTGAGGCCGGCCGCGAACAGGCCGCCGACCAGCGCACCGCCGGTGAAGGCGGCCAGCAGCACGCCCAGTCCGACGGCGCCCGCGGCGAAGCCGTGGGTGGCCAGGGTCGGCAGGGCGACCCGGGTGGCGCCGCCCACCGTCAGGTTCGCGATCACCGTCACCGTCAGCACCGCGCGCAGCAGCGGCGAATCCCGCAGCAGGGCACGGAAGTTCCGCGGCACGGAGGCGCGTTCGGAGATCGGGCCGGGTGGGGCGACCGGGCTGCCGCGACCGATCAGCAGCAGCGTCACCGCCGACACGGCGAAGGTCGCCGCATCCAGGCCCAGTGCGACGGCCGGGTTCAGCCAGGCGACCAGCGGGCCGGCCAGTGCCGGACCGAGCAGACCGGCGCCGAAGGTGACCGTACTGTTCAGCGCGTTGCCCGCGTGCAGGTCCTCGGCGGGCAGCAGGGTCGGGGTGATCGCCCAGGCGGCAGGGAGGAACACCCCCGCTCCGAGGCCGACCAGCAGCGCGAGTCCGCCGATCAGCCAGAAGTCCGCCGTCCCGCTCGCGGCGACCGCGCACAGCCCGGCGGTGGCGAGCAGCCGGCCGAGGTCGGCGGACAGCATCACCCGCCGGGCGCCGAACCGGTCGGCGAGCATCCCGCCGAGCGGGGTGGCGGCCAGGCGTCCCGCGCCGTAGGCGGCGACCACCAGGCTCAACTGGCGGGCGCCTCCGGCGAGGGAGTAGACCAGCAGCGGCAGGGCGACCACCTGGAACGCGTTGCCGAACTCCGAGGTGGCCTGCCCGATCACCAGCAGCCGGAAGCCGCGGGCGCGCAGGGGTGCGACGCCGAATCGGGGGCGGAAGCGCAACAGCCTTGCTGTGCGGGCGGTTTCAGCGTTGCCTGTTCCCGCGTTGCCCGTCCCCGTGTCGTCCGTTCCCGCGCGGCTAGCCATCGAGTGAGACCGGCAGCGACTCCAGGCCGCGCAGCATGATCGTGTTGCGCCAGGGAAGGGTCTCCTCGGCGGCGGCCAGCTCGATCCGGGGGAAGCGCTCCAGCAGGCCGGTCAGCGCGACCTCGCTCTCCAGCTTGCCGAGGAAGGAGCCGAGGCACCGGTGCAGGCCCTGTCCGAAGGCCAGGTGGCCCGGATCGCCGCGGTCCAGGATCAGCCGGTCGGGGTCGGTGAAGCGGGCCGGGTCCCGATTGGCCGCGCCGAGCGAGAGCAGCACCAGTTCGTCCGCCGGGATCTCCACGTCGTCGACCATCACGTCGGCCTTGGTGAAGCGCAGCGTGGCCATGCTCACCGGGGACTCGTAGCGCAGGAACTCGTCGATCGCGACCGGCATCGCCGCCGGGTTGGCGCGCAACCAGGCGAGCTGGTCGGGGTGGTGGAGCAGCGCCAGGACGGCGGTGCCGAGGAGGTTGACGGTGGTCTCGTGACCGCCGATCAGCAGCAGGAAGACCATCGAGAAGACTTCCTGCTCGGTGAGTTCACCGGCGTCACGGGCCTGCACCAGGTCGGTCAGGATGTCCGTGCTCGGTGCCGCCCGCCGGGCCGTCATCAACTCCCGCAGGTAGTCGTTCAGTTCGGCGATTGCCTGATGGAACGTCAGATCGCCGCCCTGGGTGAGGATCGCCGTCGACCAGGCCCGGAAGGACTGCATGTCCTCCGGGGGGAAGCCCAGCAGCTCGCAGATGATCATGATCGGCAGCGGGAAGGCGAAGTCCGTGACCAGGTCGGCGGACTCCCGCCCGCGCAGCCCGTCCAGCAGGCCGCCGGCGATGCGCTCGACCAGCGGTCGCATCAGGTCGACCCGCCGGCGGGTGAAGACGCCCTGGATCAGCCGGCGCAGCCGGGTGTGGTCCGGCGGGTCGCTGTTGAGCATGTGGACGACCTCCGAGCCCAGCGTCAGGCCGGCGCCCCGCCCGCTCGCGATGGCCTGGCTGCGGCGGACGTCCTGCCCGAAGCGCGGGTCCGTCAGTGCGGCCCGGACGTCCTGGTAGCGCGTCACCAGGTAGACCGGCAGGCCCTCGCCGAACTCCACGGCGGAGACCGCGCCGGCCTCCCGGATCCGGGCGAGCGTGGGGTAGGGGTCGCGGATGAAGGCGGACATCCGCGCGGCGGAGTCGTCGACCGCGGTGCTCATGAATCTCTCCTCGGGCTCGAAATCTCCGCGGCTCCGCGGCAAGGGGGCTGCGGGGCTGGACCGCCAGCTAGACCGTCAGCGACGGGAACGGCCAGCGGCGCACCCGCATGGGCAGGAACCACGCCCGGCCGGCCTGTTCGGCGATCAGCCCGGCGTCGGCGAAGTCCCGGTGGACGGCGTCCGGCAGCAGGCCGACCTCGACGCCCTCGGCCAGTGCCTCCACCTGGGCCAGGTGGTCCGGCTCGTCGATGGTGAACAGCTCCAGGGTCCCGAACCGGCGGTCGCGCACCTCGACGAAGCCGGGGCCGCGCCGGAAGACGCACTTGCTCGGGAAGTACGCGGCACGCCAGTCGTCGGCGACGTCTTGCGGGGCTCCGGTCAACTGCGCGGGCGGGTACAGGTGGTTGAACCGGCGCTGCGCCGCGCAGCCGTCCGTGCAGACCGCCTCCCAGAGCACGGCCAGGCCCTGCCCGGTCGCCTCGCGCAGCAGCATCAGCGCCCGCGCGGAGGCCGCCGGCGCGTCCGCGCAGAGCCGCACCGGCTCGGTCAGCCGCAGGCAGCGCACCCCGGCCCCGTGCAGCTCGGTGACCTCCGCCCGCGCCGGGCCGGACAGGGTGCGGCGGCCGAGCGCGAAGCCCGGCAAGTCCCGTGCGACGGGGTCGTAGTCGAGCCAGAGCTCGGCCTCCGGAGCGGCCGCGCGCCAGGCGGCGGCGCCGTGCCCCCCGGTCCGTTCAGCCGGTCGTGACGGCATCGAGCACCTCCTCGGCGCGCGGACGGGCGGCGGCGGGGCCGTGCCGGTGCCGCATCCGCATCAGCACCTGGTTGTCGGACTCGACGGCGACCTGGAGGAAGCCGTCCCCGTCGTGGAACAGCAGGCCCAGCGCGGTGAAACGCTCCAGCACCGGCTCGACTGCCGCCGCGCCGCCGGGGACCTTGGCGGCCAGCACGGCGGCCGAGCGGGGCTGGGCCAGCAGCCGGAAGACGGCGAGCTCCACCGGATCGGCCAGCTCGACCGCCCGCCAGTCGCACCCGGGGCGGGTGTTGACCAGCGTGATCCGGCCGCCGGCGTCGCGGTAGCTGAGCCGGCTGTCGGGGAACCGCTCGAGCCAGGTGTCCACCGCCGCGCTCAGCCGCTCCGCGAGGCCGCCGTCGATCCCGCGCGGCGGCGCGGTGAACACGTAGGCCAGTTCGGCGAGTTCGCTTTCCGGCAGGCGGTAGGTCGCGCGGTACTGGAAGGCCGGCCGGGTGATCGCGAAGCCCAGCTCGGGGCGGTCGAAGTACGGGCTGAAGCGCTCGATCGCGATCCGTCCCGCTCCGATCGGCGGGTCCAGGTGGTGCAGCACGGGCAGTTGGCGGATCACCGACTCGTAGTCGGCCGGCTGCTCGCCGGGGAAGCCGTAGAGGTAGTTCCAGGTCACCGAGACCCCGGCGCTCTGCGCGTCCCGCAGCGCGCGGACGTTCTGGCAGCCCGTCACCCCCTTGTCCATGATCCGCAGGACCCGGGTGCTCAGGCTCTCGATGCCGGGCTGCACCTGGGCCGCGCCCGAGTCGCCGAGCAGCTGGAACTGGTGGCGGCGCAGGTTGGCCTTGATCTCGAAGTGCAGCCGCAGGTCGACCGGGAGTTCGGCGAGCGACCTCAGGACGGTGTCGAAGTAGCCCATGTCCAGGATGTTGTCGACCACGTAGACGTCCAACAGCCGGTGGCGCTCCACGAGTTCGAGCACCTCGGCGAGGAAGTCCGCCGGCGGTTTGGAGCGGAACTCCATCGAGGACCCGTTCAGCCCGCAGAAGGTGCAGTGGTGCTTCTCGCCCCACCAGCAGCCCCGGGAGCCCTCGAGGACCAGCTTGGGATCGACCCAGCCGGCCGCGACGGAGGCGTCGAGCCGCTCGAAGAAGCCGTCGTAGCGGGGCCTCAGGATCGCGGCGGGCGGCAGCGGACGCCGCGCCATCGCGTTGGCCGTCGAGGTGCCGGAGTCGTCGCGCCAGCACAGTCCGGGGACGGCGGAGAGGTCGCCGCCCGCCAGGAGCGCGGGGAAGGCGGCCTCGCCCTCCCCGCGCACCACGTAGTCCAGGAAGGGGAAGTTGCGGTGCAGCGCGGCGCCCTGCGGGCCGTCGCAGTTCGCGCCGCCGAACACCGTGCGGACCTGCGGGCAGCGCTGTTTGAGCAGTCGCGCAGCGGCGAGGCTCGCGGTGTTCTGCTGGAAGGTGGTGGTGAAGCCGACCAAGTCCGGTGGATCGGCGGCGAGTTCCTCGACCAGCCGGGCGATGAAGGCGGGGGCGATGGCGCGGACGGCCCGGGTCAGGGCGATCTCCCGCTCGCTCGCGCCGTTGGCGGCGAGGTACTCGAAGTAGCTCGCGAAATCGGCGTCGCAGGCACTGCCGTGAGCGCCGTCGCCGTCGCCGTCGTGATCAACGCCGTCGTCGCCGTACAGGGCTCCGGCGAACGCCCAGTCGCCCGCGCCCTGGAAGTAGGACTTCTCGGCGAAGTACTGGTAGTCGTCCGCGCCGAAGCCCGCAGTCTCGGCCGCCCAGTCCACGAAGTCCAGGTTGGCGTACCGGACTTCGACCCGGTGGCCGGCCCGTGCGGCGGCCGTGTGCAGGATCCCGAGCGCCAGCGACGGTACGTCGATCGCGCCCCACGGCATGTGGAGGAGGACGATACGCATGATGGCCACTTCTGTCGGTCGTCGGCGTTCGATGGGTCGGTGTTCGGTGGGGTGTCGCGCCGGGGGCCCCCGGGCGCCCCCGAGCGACCCGGGGGGACATGGCCGTGGGTCGGTCGCGTATAAACAAAAGACCCAGCCCCCGATTTATGGAGTGTATATCAAGGGGGTGGCCGG
>NZ_JBHVUS010000001.1:0-90443 GCF_042884005.1 Kitasatospora sp. NPDC058162 | reverse complement strand
AGGGCTTGTGGAGGCGGACGATACGCTTTATGGCAACTTCTGGCGGTCGTCGGCGTTCTATGGGTCGGTGTACGGGGGGGTGTCGCCCGGGGGCCCGGGGGGCGCCCCGGAGCGACCGTGGGTCACTTGGCCTTGGGTTCCGGCTTCGGCTTCGCCTTCCCCTTGAGGGCAGGCGCGACCGCTGCGGCCTTGGTGAGGTCGAGCGTGAAGTTCTGGACTATCACGGCGCCCCGGTCACGCTCCGGGGTGCTGATCGGGTCGTTCTGAATGCTGCGTCGCTTCATGGATGTTCACCTCCTTCCAGCGGATCGGCGGGTACCCCGGGGCGGTCGCCCCGGGTCGACCGGGGGAGCGGTGCCGGCCAGGCGCGCCCGGCGAAGCGGACCATCGCGGCCAGCACCGATCGGTGGTCGGCGGTCCGGCGGCTGTAGTGGCCGCCGTCCACCCAGAGCAGTTCGTGCGGCAGCGCCAGCCGGCGCAGGTCCGCGGCGTACCGGGCGACCTGGTCGGGTGGGCAGCGCTCGTCGGTCCGCGAGGCGACCAGCAGGACGGGTGAGCGGACCTGGTGCACGTACGATCGCGGGTCGGCCGCGCGGTAGCGCTCGGGGACCTCCTCCGGAGCCCCGCCGAAGAGCTGCCGGTCGACCTCGCGCAGTGCGGGGGTGGTGGTGCGGTAGGCGGCGGGATAGTCCGCGATCGGCTGGGCGGCCATGCCGAGCGACCACAGCTCCGGCTGCGCGCCCATCGCCAGCAGGGTCAGGTAGCCGCCCCACGAGAATCCGCAGAGGCCGGTGCGCTCCGCGAGCGCCGTACCGTCGGCGACCAGCTCCGCGCGGACGGCCGCAAGGTCCTCGATCTGGGCCAGCCCGACCCGGTGGCCGTACTCGTGCTGCCAGCCGGCGCCGTAGCCGGTGGAGCCGCGGTAGTTGGTGCGCACCACCGCGTAGCCGTGGCCCACCAGGGCGTTCACCCGCGGGTCGAAGGAGTCCCGGTCGTGGGTGGCGGGGCCGCCGTGGACCAGGAAGAGGGTCGGCCACGGGCCGTCACCGGCCGGGGTGCTGACGAAGCTGTGGATCCGCCCGTACGGCCGGGCGGTCCAACGCCGGCTGCGGGAGGTGTCGCCCCGGTCCGGTTCGGGGTGGTCCGCCGCCGCCGTGTCGGGGCGCAGCAGCAGTGGGCGGGGCGGTGTCGACTCCCGGCTCCAGACGCAGTGCAGGGTGCCGTCCGGGGCGCAGGACAGGTCGTGGATCGTGCCGCCGGGCGTGGGGATCTCCCGGGTGGGCGGGACTTGCTGTGCTGACTTCTGTTCGGCTGGCCCCTGCTGGTCCGACTCGTCAGTGAGGAGGTCGGCGAGGAGGAGCCGGCTCCGCCCGGCCCGTTCGTGCTGGATCAGCACCTCGCGCGGCCCCCGGTACCAGCCGGTCGAGATCTCCGAGTCGAACGACAGCCCCGGGTGTCTTCGCAGGCCCGTGTCCGCCCGCCAGGTCGCGAGGGTGTACCGCTCGTCCTCCTCGACCACCAGGAGCAGTTCCGGTTCGCGCACCGCGAGCGGGTTGAACTCGATCGGCCAGAGCCGCAGCCGCTGGCCGCCGGCGAGCTGAACCGGGGGACCGTCCGTCCGGGCGTCCGTCGGCCACAGGACCACCGCGTCGTCCCCGTCGGGGCGTCCGCCGAGGGCGAGCAGCCGACCGTCCGGCGACAGGTCGGCCAGGCTCAGGTACCCCGGCGCCGAACCGACCAGCCGCGCCCCGCCCGCGGGCGGGCCGACGTAGCAGTGCGAGGCGTCGTCGACGCCGACGGCCACCGCGGCGAGCGCGCCCGTCCGGTCGAAGGCGACGCCGTAGGCCCGCCCGCGCGGCACGCCGTGCAGCGCCGCGCCGCCCGCGCCGCCCTCGAAGGGCTCCCGCCACCACCGGCCCTCCCCGGCGCCGTCGGCGTCGAACCACCAGATGGCGCCGCCGTCCGGCTCGATCTCGCTCAGGTGGACGCCCTCCGGCCGGTCGGTGACCACCCGGCGTTGATCCGTCCCGAGGTCCCAGGCCACCGCCTGCCAGCGCTCCTCGACGAGCCGCGTCTCGACCGCGCGGTCACCCGCCAGTGCGGCGAAGCCGGGGGACTGGAACGACTGCGTCATGGACCCGGCCCTTCCGGCTCGATGGTGGGAACAGACCGTGCTGAGCATCCCGGGCCGGTCGATCGGCGTGAAGGTCCGGTGAATCCACGTGAAGAAAAGGTCACTTGTGGAGGATCGCGGCCACTCTAGGAGGGCGTCGCGGCCGCGAACAGACCTTTCGCACAGATGGCCGAAATGCAGCTGAGATGAATGCCGACGGCTGTCCGCCCACAGGCCCGCTCCGACCCCGGCGGCGCGGGTGCACCCCTGGGGATGCGAGGGTGGGCCCGTGAACGAGACGATCATGGCAGCCGCCCGCGAACGAGCCGCCGGACACCGGCGCCGGTTCGACCTGCGCTTCGAGGCCTACTTCGACGCCCTGCCGGAGCGCCTCGACACACCGCCGCTCAGCCGCTTCACCCCGCGCTGCCTGGAACTGCTGCGGGACCTCTCACTGCGCGGCGGCAAGCGCTTGCGGGTCGCCCTGCTGTACGAGGCCGCCCGGCTGGTGACCACCGACCCGGTGCCCGGCCTGGCGGAGGCCGCGCTGAGCATCGAACTGCTCCAGACGCACGGGCTCGTCCACGACGACATCATCGACGACGCGCCGGTACGCCGGGGCGGCCCGTCCACCTACTACGCCTACCGCCGGGAGTTCCCGGCGGCGGAGCGGACCGCGCTCGGCCTGGCCGTCCTGGCCGGGGACCTCGCCGCCTTCCTGTCCATGCGGGTCCTGCTGGAGGCGGACGTACCGGCCGAGCTGCGCCAGGCGATGCTGGAGGTGCAGCTCAACGCCGGCGCCGAGACGGTGGCCGGCCAGATCGTCGACCTCGAGCGCGACTTCCGGCCGCTCCCGGACGAGGAGTTCCTGCACACCGTCTGCGAGTACAAGTCCACCCGGTACTCCGTGCTCGCCCCGCTGCGGCTGGGGCTGCTGGCCGCCGGTGCGGACCTGGCCGGGCACGACGCCCGGCTGCGTCGGTACGCGAGCCTGGTCGGCATCGGCGGCCAACTGCGCGACGACTACCTCGACCTGTTCGGCGACGACGACGCCACCGGCAAGTCCACCGGCGCCGACCTCCGTGCGGGACGCCGCAGCTACGCCGTGACCGCGCTGCTCGCCCGCGCGGACGAGGCGCAGCGGGCCCTGGTGGAGTCGGCGCTCGGCGACCCGCACTGCCCGGCCGGGACGGTCGAGCGCGTCCGCGAACTGGCCCGGCTGCTGGGCGTCGACGCGAAGCTCCGCGCCGACATGCGCCGCTGCGCCGAGGCGGCCCGCACCGAAGCCGAGGGCTGGCGCGCGCACTGGCGGGAGGAGGCCGTGGCCTTCTTCGAGGGCCTGCCGTTGGCGAACGTGATCCGGGAAGGGTGACCGGGCGGCGCTGAAGGGCTGGTCGGCGAGCTCCTCGACCGAGGCCGGTGGACGGCGGGTGGACGCGGGTGGACGGTGCTGCTGGACGCGCGTTGATCGCTCGTCTACCGGGGGACCCTACGGTCGGGGCGTTCGGCAGTTCCGTACCGCTCAGAAGGATTCCCATGATCGACCCGGCCGCACCGTCGCGCGGTGACACCCCCTGGATCGGCGACGATCCGCGCTTCACCGAGTTGCGCGCCAGCTACCGCAGGTTCGTGTTCCCGGTGACGGCGGCGTTCCTGCTCTGGTTCCTGACCTACGTCCTCTGCTCGGCCTACGCCCGCGGCTTCATGGCGACCAAGGTCGTCGGGAACATCAATGTGGCGCTGGTCTTCGGACTGCTGCAGTTCGTGTCGACCTTCGGCATTGCCCTGGCCTACGGCCGGTTCGCCGCCCGGCGGCTGGACCCGCTGTCCGGGGCACTGCGCGAAGAGGCGGCTGTCCGGTCGGGCAGCGAGCAGGAATTGACGGTGAGTCAGGCATGAGACAGCACCTTTCGGCCGCCGCGGCGGCGAAGTCGGCCTCGCACCAGGGCCTGACCATCGGCCTGTTCGTCGCCCTGGTGGCGGTGACCCTGGTCATCACCCTCTGGGCGCGCCGGAGCACCCGGGGCACCGGCGGCTTCTACACCGGTGGCGGCCAGTTCTCCGCGCTGCAGAACGGGATCGCGATCTCGGGCGACTACCTGTCCGCGGCGTCCTTCCTGGGCATCGCCGGGATCATCGCGCTCTCCGGCTACGACGGCTTCCTGTACTCGATCGGCTTCCTGGTCGCCTGGCTGGTCGCGCTGCTGATGGTCGCCGAACTGCTGCGCAACACCGGCCGGTTCACCATGGCCGACGTGCTGGCGGCGCGGCTGCGCAGCGGGCCGATGCGGACCGCCGCCGGGGTGTCGACCATCGTGGTGTCGATCTTCTACCTGATCGCGCAGATGGTCGGCGCGGCGACGATCGTCGGGCAGCTGCTCGACGTCAAGGGCGCCTCCGCGCAGATCTGGACCATCCTCGGGGTCGGCGCCCTGATGATCGTCTACGTCGTGGTCGGCGGGATGAAGGGCACCACCTGGGTGCAGATCGTCAAGGCGGTGCTGCTGATCGCCGGCGCGGCCGTGATGACCCTGTGGGTGCTGGCGAAGTACGGGTTCGACCTCAGTCACCTGCTCGGGGACGCCGCCTCGGCGTCCAAGAAGGGTGACGCCTTCCTCCAGCCCGGCCTCAAGTACGGGGCGACGGACGGCTGGTCGAAGCTCGACCTGGTCAGTCTGGGCGTCGCCCTGGTGCTGGGCACCGCGGCGCTGCCGCACGTGCTGGTGCGCTTCTACACCGTCCCCACCGGCCGGGACGCGCGGAAGTCGGTGAACTGGGCGATCGGCATCATCGGGGTCTTCTACCTGATGACCCTGGTGCTCGGCTTCGGCGCGGCCGCGCTGGTCGGCACGGCGACGATCAAGGCGAAGGACCCGTCCGGCAACACCGCGGCCACCCTGCTGGCCGAGCACCTGGGCGGGGGCGCGGGCACCACCGGGGGCTCCCTGATGCTCGCCTTCATCGCGGCGGTGGCGTTCGCCACCATCCTGGCGGTCGTCGCCGGGCTCACCCTGACCTCCTCGTCCTCGTTCGCCCATGACCTGTACGCCAGCGTCATCCGCAAGGGCCGGGCGACCGAGCGGCAGGAGCTGGTCACGGCGAAGATCGCGGCGGTGGTCATCGGCGCGGTCGCGGTCGCCCTGTCGATCTTCGCCCGGGACCTCAACGTGGCGTTCCTGGTGGCCCTGGCCTTCGCCATCGCGGCCTCGGCCAACCTGCCGGCCATCCTGCTGACCCTGTTCTGGAAGCGCTTCACCACCTTCGGCGCCAAGTGCGGCATCTACGCGGGTCTGGTCGCCTCGATCGGCCTGGTGCTGCTCTCGCCGATCTGCTGGGGCGGCGCGAGCAGCACCGTCCCCGCCGTGAAGCTGACGGCCGCCCAGGCGAAGGACTGCGGGGTGGACGCGGCCAGCAAGCAGGTCGGCAACGCCACGGCGCTGATCTCCTGCACCGCCACCGCGCCGGTCCCGCTGCAGAACCCGGGCGTGCTCTCGATCCCGATCGGGTTCGCGGCCGCCGTCCTCGGCTCGCTGGCCGGCGGCCGCCGGCGTCGGGACGAGGAGGCGGAGCGGCGCAGCTTCGAGGAGCTGGAAGTCCGCGCGCTCACCGGGGTGGGGCGGTAGCCATGACGACCGGATCCAACCTGGACGAGTTCCTCGCCGACCTCGAGCGCTACGCCGCCGCCGACGTCCTGACCGCCCAGCTCACCGCGGACACCCTGCGCAAGTACCTGCGCGCCGGGCTGATCGTCCCCGGCGACCTGTGCGCCGGTGACACCGAGGGCTATTCGCAGCGGCTGTTGTACGCCGGGCGCACCCACTCCGTGGTGGCCCTGACCTGGCTGCCCGGGCAGTTCACCCCGATCCACGACCACATCGCCTGGTGCGTGTCGGGGGTGCTGGAGGGCGTCGAGGTGGACGAGTCGTACCGGCTGTGGCGGCTGCCCAAGTCCGGCCGCAAGGTGCTGGCACCGGTCGCCCGGACGACCTGTTCGGCCGGCCGGGTGCAGTTCCTGGTCCCGCCCGACGAGGACATCCACCGGGTGTCGAACGGCGGCACCGGGCGGGCAGTCTCGCTGCACGTCTACGGCGCGGACATCTCGCTCAACATGGGCACGTCGATCAACCGGATCTTCGGACAGGAGGTGGTGGACCGCCCGCCGGACGGGGCCCGCCTGGTGAGCTGGCGGAGCCCGGAGGCCCTGGCCCCCTGACCGACGCCCGACCCCCGACCCGCGACCCGCGACGCGCGCTGACGACCCGTCGGCGCGCGTCGCCGTGCGCTCGCCCGTCTGCCGTCTGCCGTCTGCCGTCTGCCGTCCGCCCGTCCGTCCGTCCGTCCGTGGTGCATCATGTCCTCGATCCCAGGGGGTGTGATGGCGCTGTTCCCACCGAAGTGTCCGGTCGGTCCGGAGGAACGGGTCTGGATCGAGGAGTCGATGGCCTGGCTGGCGGCCGAGTTCGGCCTCGGGGTGCTGGAGCGCGCCCCGGTCCTGCCGACCGCCGAGTTCTTCCCGGGGCCCTACCGGGGCGACGAGGAGTCCGTCCGGGCCGTGATCGCCCGGCTCTGCGGCTATTTGGAGGTGGCGCCCGACCGTCTGACCGTCGAGATCGAGCCGGACGACGGCGAACAGGCCATGGTCGACGGCCTCCGCCTCAACCACAGCTCCCGCTCCGCCGCCGGGCACTACCGGCGCGAGAACGGGCGCCCGGTGATCGCCGTCGCCCAGCGCCAGGCCGCCCGCCCGGTCGCCCTGGTCGCCACCGTCGCCCACGAGTTGGGCCACGTCCGGCTCCTCGACGAGCAGCGGATCTCCCGGGGCCGGCGCGACCACGAACCGCTCACCGACCTGCTGACGGTGCATTTCGGCCTCGGCGTCTTCACCGCCAACTCCGCCTTCAACTTCAGCCGGAACGAACGGGGTTGGTCGTACTCCCGGCTCGGCTACCTGACCGAGCGGATGCTCGGCTACGCGCTGGCCTGCTACGCCCACCGGCGCGGCGAGACCAAGCCCGCCTGGTCCCGGCACCTCACCACCAACCCGCGGGCCCACCTCAAGCAGGGCCTGCGCTACCTGGGGGAGCACCCGCCGATCTCCTGACGGGGGCGGGATCCGGCCGTCTTGCGGCCGGGCCGCCGGCGGCGGTGAGCAGGGTGCGGCGGTTCGGCCGCGTGGCCGGTCCCTCGCTGTGACCCGTCGTCAGCCCCCGTGCCGTGACGGCTGGTTGCCCGCTCAGGATGCCCCGCCCCCGCGGGGCCGCGCCCGGGTTTTCGGCCGGACGGCCGGAAGTGTCGGTGGCCGAGACCTACGGCTTCCTCGCAGCCGGTCGGCCGGGGATACTGGGCGGAGGCGGAGCCTCCGGGCGCCCGGCGGAGGGGCGTCCTCACAGGTCACGCCACGGATTCCGGTCCGCGGGCAACCCCCGGGAGGGCACCGCCCGTTGGGCCCGATTTCAAATCTCGAGCACGTGTTTCACACATCCCCCTCATCGGGCGCCTCCGATGCTCTACATTGATTTTCGCGCCGCACCGTCGGCGCGAGGGGCGACACATGACGATCTACAGATCCATCGTTGCGCACTGCCGGTAATCGCGATTTCCGGCGGCAGGCGTGGGGTGTCCGAATCTCGGCACCCGTGCAGAAGTTCTGAGTGTGAAGAGCGCAACCGTCGACGTTTTCCCGCGCACTTCGGGATTCCGGTCGGACGTCAGGGTCCGTCGGTTCCCGGTGGGATGTTCACGCAGTGCTGGAATGGCCGGTTCGGCATTTCCGGGGGGTGCTGCCGTGTGCGGGTAGGAACAGTGCGGCGCGGGAGGCATGACCTCCCGAGGGGAGGAATCAGGTGCGGGAGGCAGCCGCCTTCCGGGGGGAGGAACCGTGTGGAGCGAGCACGTCGAACCCACTGACGACCTGGCAGGGGCGGGGGCTGTTGAGCAGAAGAAGGAGGAGGGAGAATTAGTCGGCCCGTTTCCGTCGGCGCGGGTGCGCCGCCCGAGGGGCGGGAAATTCAGCCGGTCCGAGATCGACTGGGAGCAGCAGTACCGCCGTACGGTGATGGTCAGCGATACCGTGGCCACCGCCTTCGTGGTGGCGGCCATCGGCGGATTCTTCGGGGTCCGGGACGCGGCCAACTGGCACGAGAAATGGGGAATTCTCGCCTTCGGCACCGAACTGCTGGTGCTGGGCGCGCTGGGGACGACCCGGGCGTGGGCACCGGCGGTTCTCGGCCAGGGGGCGGAGGAATTCCGCCGACTCGGCCGTTCGCTGTTCACGGCGGCCGTGGTCCTGGCGCTCGGCGGGATCGCCCTCTCCTCGCACAACATCAGGCTCTGGATCTTCGTCGCGATCCCGGCGATCACGATGGTCACCATGACCGAGCGCTATGTGCTGCGGCTGTGGCTGCACAAGCAGCGCAACCAGGGGCGGTGCCTGCGCCCGGTGCTCGCCGCCGGGAGTCCGGCCACGGTGCGCGACCTGATCGCCCGGACCCGCAAGTTCCCGCACCTGGGCTGGCGGGTGGAGGCGGTCTGCACGCCGTACGCGCTGGGGCCGAACGGTGACCGGCTGGACGGCGTGCCGGTGGTCGGCCGGCTGACGGACGTCGCCAACCACGTGCGCCGGGACGGCTACCGGGTGGTCGCGATCACGCCGGACCCGCACTGGTCGCCGGACCGGCTGCAACGGCTGGCCTGGAACCTCGAGGGCGGCGACGCCGAGATGGTCGTGGCGCCGGTGCTGATGGAGGTGGCCGGCCCGCGGCTGCACGTCGACGCGGTGCTCGGGATCCCGATGCTGCGGGTCAGCATGCCGGCCTTCACCGGCGCGCCCCGGGCGGTCAAGGCGGTCGTCGACCGGCTGGGCGCGGCGCTGCTGCTGGTGCTGTTCTCGCCGCTGATGCTGGGCGTCGGGCTGCTCGTCGCGCTGGACAGCCGCGGCGGGGTGTTCTACCGGCAGCACCGGGTCGGCAAGGACGGCCGCGAGTTCACCCTGGTCAAGTTCCGCACCATGGTGGCCGGGGCGGACCGGGCCA
Source organism: Kitasatospora sp. NPDC058162 (assembly GCF_042884005.1). NCBI lineage: Bacteria > Bacillati > Actinomycetota > Actinomycetes > Kitasatosporales > Streptomycetaceae > Kitasatospora > Kitasatospora sp. NPDC058162. Next base: position 81,299 of record NZ_JBHVUS010000001.1, on the reverse strand, counting down.
AGGCCGGGCTGGCCGACCGCAACGAGGGCGCCGGCCTGCTGTTCAAGCTCCGCCGGGACCCCCGGATCACCAGGGTCGGCGGAGTGCTGCGGCGGTACTCGCTGGACGAGCTGCCGCAACTGCTCAACGTGCTGGCCGGCTCGATGTCGCTGGTCGGTCCGCGGCCGCCGCTGCCGGAGGAGTCCGCCGCCTACGGCCCGGACATCCGCCGGCGACTGCTCGTCAAGCCCGGGCTCACCGGCCTGTGGCAGATCAGCGGGCGCAGCGACCTGCCGTGGGAGGAGGCGGTCCGGCTGGACCTCCGGTACGTGGAGGACTGGTCGCTCGCGCTGGACACGGTGATCCTCTGGAAGACGCTGCGTGCGGTGCTCCAGGGGCAGGGGGCGTACTGATGGCCATTGCTGGGGGGCGTCGTCCCATCGACGCGCGGACGGGCGGCCGCAAGGGCCGGCCCGAGGGGAGGAACGGGTCATGAGGGTCAGCGTCCTGGGGCTCGGCTACGTGGGCTGCGTGTCGGCCGCGTGCCTGGCCAGCCTCGGTCACGAGGTCATCGGCGTGGACGTCAACCAGGTGAAGGTCGACCTGGTCAACGAGGGCAAGGCCCCGGTGGTCGAGGAGCGGATCGGCGAGATGATCGCCGAGGTGGTGTCGTCCGGGGCGCTGCGCGCCACCGCCGACGTCCGCGAGGCGGTCCTGGGCAGCGACGTGTCGCTGGTCTGCGTGGGCACGCCCTCGGAGGCCAACGGCAGCCTGTGCACCACCTACCTGGAGCGGGTCACCGAGCAGATCGGTGCGGCGGCGGCCGAGAAGGGCGGGCGGCACACCGTCGTGTTCCGCAGCACCATGCTCCCGGGCACCTGCCTGGACCTGCTGGTGCCGATCCTGGAGAAGCACCTCGGCGGCACCGCCGGGGTGGACGTCGGGGTCGCGGTCAACCCGGAGTTCCTGCGCGAGGGCACCAGCGTGCGGGACTTCTTCGACCCGCCCAAGACGGTGATCGGCGAGCTCGACGCGGCGAGCGGCGACGTGGTCGCGGCGCTGTACGAGGGCCTGCCCGGCGAGGTGTTCCGGGTGCCCGTCCCGGTGGCCGAGGCGATCAAGTACGCGGACAACGCCTTCCACGGCCTCAAGATCGGCTTCGCGAACGAGCTGGGCGCGGTCTGCCAGGCGCTGGGCGTGGACTCGCACCAGGTGATCGACGTGTTCCTGGCCGACCGCAAGCTCAACATCAGCCCCGCCTACCTGCGGCCCGGCTTCGCCTTCGGCGGCTCCTGCCTGCCCAAGGACCTGCGCAGCCTGGTCCACGCGGCGCGCCGGGCCGACGTCTCGGTGCCGATCCTCTCCCACGTGCTGCCCTCCAACGCCGACCACCTCCAGCGCGCGGTCGAGCTGGTCGAGCGCACCGGCAAGCGCCGGGTGGGCCTGTTCGGCCTGTCCTTCAAGCCCGGCACCGACGACCTCCGGGAGAGCCCGCTCGTCGAGCTCGCCGAGCGGCTCTTCGGCAAGGGCTACGACCTGCGGATCTACGACCCCAACGTGCACCTGTCCCGGCTGCTCGGCGCGAACCGGGAGTACATCGAGACCAGGCTGCCGCACCTCGCGCAGCTGCTCGTGCCGTCCGTCGACGAGGTCCTGGAGCACGCCGAGGTGTGCGTGGTCGGGACCAAGGACGAGGCCGTGCTCTCGGCCCTGCCGCACGGCGACGGAGCGGTGATCGTCGACCTCGTCCGCCTTCCCGACGCCGAGGCGCGCCGGACCGAGCGGGGGTACGTGGGCCTTGCCTGGTGACGCATCGTTCGAGGACACGTCGGTTGATGACACGTCGTTTGATGACGCGGTCGGCGCCGACGGCCGGGGCCGGCGCGCGCTGATCCTGGTGGAGAACCTGTCGGTGCCCTTCGACCGGCGGGTCTGGCAGGAGTGCACCACGCTGCGCGACGCGGGCTGGACGGTGGACGTCATCTGCCCGCAGGGGACCAAGCGGGACACCGAACCCGAGGCGGTGATCGACGGGGTGCGGATCCACCGCTACCCCCTGCGGGCGGCCACCGGCGGGCCGGCCGGCTACCTCCAGGAGTACGGGGCCGCGCTCTGGCACACCGCCCGGCTGGCCCGCAAGGTCGGCCCGGTCGACGTCGTCCACGCCTGCAACCCGCCCGACCTGCTGTTCCTGCCCGCCCTGTGGCTGAAACGGCGCGGCGCGCGGTTCGTCTTCGACCAGCACGACCTGGTGCCCGAGCTGTACCTGTCCCGCTTCGACCGCGGCGAGGACCTGCTCTACCGCGGCGTCTGCGCGCTGGAACGGAGGACCTACCGGGCCGCGGACGTGGTGCTCTCCACCAACGAGAGCTACCGGGACGTCGCGCTGCGCCGCGGCGGCAAGCGACCGGAGTCGGTCTTCGTGGTGCGCAGCGCGCCCGACACCGACCGGTTCCAACCGGTGCCGCCCGAGGCGGAGTTGAAGCGCGGCAAGCCCCATCTGCTGTGCTACCTCGGGGTGATGGGCCCGCAGGACGGCGTCGACTACGCCCTGCGGGCGCTGGCGAAGCTGCGCGACGAGCAGGGGCGGACCGACTGGCACGCCGTGTTCGTCGGCGGCGGCGACACCTTCGACGCGATGGTGGAGCTGTCCCGGCAGCTCGGCCTCTCCGAGCAGGTGCAGTTCACCGGGCGGGTGCCGGACGCCGACCTGGTGCGCTACCTGTCCAGCGCGGACGTCTGCCTCTCCCCGGACCCGCGCAACCCGCTCAACGACGTGTCGACCATGAACAAGGTCCTCGAGTACATGGTGATGGGCAAGCCGATCGTCTCCTTCGACCTCCGGGAGGCGCGGGTCTCCGCCGGTGACGCGGCGCTCTACGCGCCCGCCAACGACGAGTCCGAGTTCGCCCGGCTGGTCGCGCTGCTGATGGACGACCCGGAGAAGCGGGCCCTGATGGGCAAGCTCGGCCAGGAGCGGATCAACGGGCCGCTCGCCTGGCGCAACTCCCAGCGCTCGCTGCTCGCCGCCTACGCGGCGGCCTGCGGGGACGGTGCTCCCGCGTCCGGGGGCGCCCGGCGCGGGGCGGGGAGAAGGCAGCGCCGTTGAACGAGGACACGATTCGCCTGGCCACGATCGGCCGGATCCTCCGTCGGCGGTGGCGGCTGCTCGCCGTCCTCGCCGCGGTGGGTGCGCTGGTCGGCTTCGGCAGCTCCCTGCTGTTCCCGCCGAGCTACACCACCTCGGCGTCGGTGCTGCTGCCGGGGGTGTGGCAGGAGCGCGAACTGATGACCCAGGCGGAGATCGCGACCAGTTCGGTGGTGGTCGACCGCACGGCCGCCGCGCTCAACTGGAGCGGGGTGAACGGCGTCAAGCTGCAGGACCGGGTCAGCGCCAGCGCGGCGGACGGGAACATCATCAAGCTCTCGGGCACCGCCGAGACCCCGGAGCGCGCCCAGCAGCTCGCCGACCAGCTGGCCAAGCAGTTCGTCGCCTTCGCCGGGCGGATGGCCGGCGACGGCACCGACCCCGGGTCGGCGCAGCCCGACCAGCTGCGCCAACTGGTGATCCAGACCGGCCAGCGGATCACCGACCTGGCCAACGCGGTCGGGCCGGGGCAGACCGTGGAGAACGTCCAGCTCCGCACCGAGCTGGAGAAGCTGCGCACCGCACTGCAGGACGCCGTCAAGAAGCTGGACCAGGTCGACCCGGCCGCCAACAAGGCCAACATGGTCGTCATGGGCTCGGCGGCCCGGCCGACCGGCCAGGCGCCGCCGACCAGGACCCAGCTCGTCGCCGCCGGGGCGCTGGTGTTCCTCCTGCTCGGCGTCATCGGCCACCTCACGGCGGCGCGGATGAGCCGTCGGCTGCGCACCGAACCGGAGATCGCCGCGGCGCTCGGCTCGGAACTGCTCGGCACCGTCGACGTCCCCGGCGGGCGGTCCCTGAGCCGCCCGGCGGCCGGTGGCCCGCGGGGCTGGATCCGCCGACTGCTGGGCACCGACGTCCGGTGGGACCTGCCGACCCCGCACGCCTCCGGCGACGAGGCCGGCCGGCAGCTCCGCTACCGCCGGGTGTGCTCCCGGATCCGGGAGCAACTGCCCGCCTCCCGAGGGCTGTTGGTGGTCGTCCCGGAGGGCGACGAAGCGGCCCGCCGGGCCGCGGACCAGCTCGCCGCCGAGGCGGGCAGCGATCCGCGGCTGCGGGTGGTGGGGGTGCCGGTCGCCCGGCCGCTGCTGCCGGACCGGGACGCGGAGTCCGGCGCGCTGGTCGTGCTCAGCGCGGGCAGCTGGACGGCGGGGGAGCTCGCCGACCTGGCGGGGGCGTGCGCGGACGCCGAGCACGAGCTCCTCGGTGTCGTGGTGGCCGGTCTGGTCCAGGACCGGCCGAAGCGCTCCGCCGGCCGCCGTCCGGGCACCGCCGAGCCGGTGCTCGCGGGCGCCGTCGCGTCGGGGGCCGCAACCGGTGAGGGTGACGAGGCGAGGAGAGATCCGGGGTGACGACGAGTACCACGGGGGAGTCGTCGACGGCCGCTCCACTGCTGGACCTCCACGCGCTGGTGGTCGCGGTGCGCAGGCGCCGCCGCCTCTGGTGCACCCTGGCGCTGCTCGGCCTGCTGGCCGGCGCGGCACTGGCGGTCCTGCGGCCGGCACCGCCCAGCGCGACGGCCAAGGTGCTGGTCGCCCACGCGGCGGACCAGCCCAACGACCCCGGCACGCTGATCCGCACCGACGCCGCCCTGCTCCAGACCACCGGGATCGCCGCCCAGGCCCTGCAAGCCCTCGGGTCCGCGGAGAAACCGGAGGACTTCATGAAGGAGTACGCCGGGACCGGCCTGACCAACAACCTCCTGGAGATCACCGTGACCGGCCACAGCGACGCCGAGGCCCAGGCCCGCGCCAAGGCGCTGGCCGAGGCCTTCGTCGCGGACCACGTCAAGCGGCTCCAGGACGCCGCCGACGCCGAGTCCAAGGCCCTGCTCGACCAGCGCGACCGGATGCGGCAGGAACTCGCCCAGGTCAACCAGCAGATCGGTGACGCCACGCCGCAGAGCGTGGCGAAGGGCGCGGCGAACCTGGTGTCGCTCTACGCCAGCCGGGACGAACTCACCGCGCGCATCAACGACTTCGGCCAGCGCGCCGCCGAGGCCAAGGTCGGCGCGCCCCGGCTGGTGGCCGGCACCCAGATCGTGGACGCCCCGCACGCGGTGAAGCTGTCCCTGGCCAAGACCGCCGCCACCGACGCCGGGATCGGGCTCGTCCTCGGACTGTTCCTCGGGATCGCCGTGGCCGCGGTCGGCGCGGTGGTGGCGGACCGCCCGGTGCTGCGCCGGGAGATCGCGGCCGGCCTCGGCGCCTCCGTCATCGCGGAGCTGAACCGGGTGCCCCGCCGCTCGCTCGGCCGCTGGCAGCTCCGCCGGACCAAGGCGGCCCGGGCGAGGGTCACCGCGACCCTGGCCCGTACCGTGCGCGGCTCCGCGGAGGCGGTGTCGCTGCTGGAACTGGGCTGCGCGCACAGCACCGGAGCGATCGCCCTGGACCTCGCCCGGGTCCTGACCGAGGAGGGCGGGCCGGTGGTCGTGGTCGACGGGCTGCCCGGACCGCAGCTCGCCAAGCGCGGGGCCGGGCCGGGGGAGCCGACCGTGGTCCGCGGCGAGGACGCCGAGGCCGTGCCCCCGCCGCAGGAGCGCCGGGTCGGCGTCGGCTCGGTGGCGCCCGGCACGGCCTGGACCGACCTGCGCCACCTCGGCGCCCGGACGGTGCTGGTCGTCCGCGCCGGGGCCGGCAGCGCCGCCTGGCTGCACACCGTGGCCCGGCAGCTCGCCGAGCAGCGCATCCCGGTGCTCGGCGTGGTGCTGATCGACCCCGATCCGCGCGACCGGACCGACGGCACCCGGTGGGACGGGCCGCCCGCCGCGCCGCCCGACCGCGACGAACGGCCCGCCCGGCTGATCCGGCTGGGCCGACGACGGACCGAACGACTACCGATCTGGACCGCACCGGTCCCGGACATCGACCAGGAGGCGAGGTAGGACATGTGCGGCATCGCGGGAACGTACCGGTGGCCGGACGGGAAGGCCGTCACCGACCTGCTCACCGACACCCTCGCCCACCGGGGCCCGGACGGGGCCGGCCGGTACAGCCACCCCCTCGGCGACGGCGAGGTGCACCTCGGGCACCGGCGGCTGGCCATCGTCGACCTGTCCGAGACCGGCGCCCAGCCGATGGCCAAGGACGGCCTGGTCCTGACCTACAACGGTGAGCTGTACAACGCCCCAGAGCTGCGCGCCGAACTGGCCGCCGCCGGGGTGCGCTTCCGCGGCACCTCCGACAGCGAGGTGCTGCTGGAGGCCTGGCGGCGCTGGGGCACCGACTGCCTGCCCCGGCTGCGCGGCATGTTCGCGTTCGGGGTCTTCGACGAGCGGACCGGCGAGCTGGTGCTCGCCCGCGACCAGCTCGGCATCAAGCCGCTGTTCCTGATCCGGCGCGGTGAGGGCCTGGTGTTCGCCTCCGAGCTCAAGGCGCTGGCCGCCGCCACCGGCGGGTCGCTGGAGGTGGACCACGGCGCGATGGTCGCCTCGCTGCTCTACTACTGGGTGCCGGACTCCCGGTGCGCGTACCGCGAGGCCGAGAAGCTGCCGCCGGGCAGCTGGCTGCGCTGCCGGCCCGACGGCCGGGTCGAGCGCGGCCGGTACTGGCACCTGCGGGAGGTCGCTGCCGAGGGCCGGGAGCGGGCCCGGGCCGGCGAGCTGCCGGACCTCGCCGCCATCGTCGAGGAGTCGACCCGGCGTCACCTGCTCTCCGACGTCCCGGTGGCGACCTTCCTCTCCGGCGGCCTGGACTCCAGCTACCTGACCGCGCTGGCGGCCCGCGACCACCCCGGGATCTCCGCCTACACCATCGGCTTCCGCGCCGAGGACGCCAAGTTCGAGGCGATGCCGGACGACCTGCGCTACGCCCGGCAGGTCGCCGAGCGCTTCGGCGTCGACCTGCACGAGATCGAGATCGCCCCGGACGTGCTGGACCTGCTGCCGCGGATGACGTACCACCTGGACGAGCCGATCGGCGACCCGGCCGCGATCAACACCTTCCTGATCTGCTCGGCCGCCCGGGAGGCCGGGGTCAAGGTGATGCTCTCCGGGATGGGCGCCGACGAGCTGTTCGCCGGCTACCGCAAGCACCTGGCCAACCAGCTGGCGCTGCGCTACCAGCGCGTCCCGCGGCCGCTGCGCCGCGGCCTGTCCGCCGCGGTGGACCGGCTGCCGGTGGCCACCGCCAACCGGGGGCTGCGCTCGGTGCGGTTCGCCAAGCGCTTCCTGTCCTTCGCCGACCTGCCGGAGGAGACGGCGTTCCGGCGCAGCTACACCATGTACGACCGGGCGGAACTGCTCGACCTGGTCGACCCGGACCTCGCCGGGACGGTCCAGGACGTGCTGGACGAGCACGCGGACGTCTACCAGGACAACGACCTCGACGACTTCGTCAACCGGATGTGCCTGGGCGACGCCCGGATGTTCCTGCCGGGCCTCAACCTCGCCTACACCGACCGCTCCAGCATGGCCGCGTCGACCGAGGTGCGGGTGCCCTACGTGGACGTCGAGGTGGTCAAGGCCGCGTTCACGGTGCCCGGCGACCGCAAGATCGTCGGACGCCAGGGCAAGGCCGTGCTCAAGGAGGCGGCCACCTCGATCCTGCCCCCGGAGATCGTGTACCGGCCCAAGGGCCTGTTCAGCGCGCCGCTGCGGGCCTGGATGAGCCGGGACCTGGCGCCGCTGGTGCGCGAGGTGATCAACGACGGCGAGCTGGTGCGGTCCGGGCTCCTGCGCCGCGACGCGCTGGCCCGGCTGGCCGCCGAGGACGCCGCCGGGCAGCAGGACTACTCCAAGCACCTGTGGCACGTGCTGACCCTGGAGTACTGGTACCGCGGCGCGACCTCCGGCACCGCCGCCCACTGAACTGCTCGGCGCTCACTGAACGGCTTAGAAGCTTAGAAGCAAGGGGACTTCCGGTGAAACAGGTTGTGCAGAACTACAAGAGCGGCGAACTGTCGGTGCTCGACGTGCCGGTGCCGGGGTGCAAGCCGGGCGGGGTGCTGGTGCGCAGCGCCTTCTCGCTGATCTCCACCGGGACCGAGATGATGAAGGTGTCCGAGGCCGGGATGTCGATGGTGGGCAAGGCCCGCTCGCGTCCGGACCAGGTGGCCAAGGTGATGCAGAGCGTGGCCACCAACGGGCTGCCCGCCACCTACCGCAAGGTGATGGGCAAGCTGGACTCCTACACGCCGCTGGGCTACTCGCTGTGCGGGGTGGTCGAGCAGGTCGGCGCCGGGGTCGACGACGTCAAGGTCGGCGACCTGGTGGCCTGCGCCGGCAACGAGCACGCGCTGCACGCCGAGTTGAACTGGGTGCCGAAGAACCTCTACACCCCGGTGCCGGACGGCCTCGCGCCGCAGCACGCGGCCTTCGGCACCGTCGGGTCGATCGCCCTCCAGGGCGTGCGCCAGGGCGAGCCGCAGCTCGGCGAGGTGGCGCTGGTGATCGGCCTCGGGCTGATCGGCCAGCTGGTGGTGCAGCTGCTGACCGCCGCGGGCGTCCGGGTGGTCGGGGCCGACCCCGACCCGGTGCGCTGCGAACTCGCCGAACAGCTGGGCGCGGTGGCCTGCGGCGACCCCGGTTCCGCGGTGGTGGAGACCGCCGTCGCCGAGCTGACCGACGGCCACGGCGTCGACCAGGTGTACCTGGCGGCCGGCGGCGGCAGCAACCAACCCGTCGAGCTGGCCGCGCAGTTGAGCCGGGACCGCGGCCGGGTGGTCGACATCGGCAAGTGCCGGCTCGACCTGCCGTGGAACGCGTACTACGAGAAGGAGCTGGACGTCCGGTTCTCCCGCTCGTACGGCCCCGGGCGCTACGACCCGGAGTACGAGCTGGCGGGCCGGGACTACCCGATCGGCTACGTGCGCTGGACCGAGCGCCGCAACCTGGCCTGCTTCCTCGACCTCGCCGCCCGCGGCCGGGTCGACGTGGCGCCGCTGATCTCCCACATCGCCGACTTCGACGACGCCGTGGAGACCTACCGGCGCCTGAAGGAGGGCGAGTTGAAGGCCGTGGCGGTGCTGTTCCGGTACGCCGGGGCCGAGCCGGAGCGGCCGGTACAGGCCCCGACGCTGACGGTGCCGGCGGTGCTGCGCCCCGGCAAGGCCGCCACCCCGGTCCGGCCCGCCGGGACGCCGGTGCGGCTGGCGTTCGTCGGCGCGGGGAACTACGCGTCGTCGATGCTGCTGCCGCACCTGGCCCAGCGCGAGGGCGTCGCCCTGTCCACGGTCGTCACCACCACGGCGCTGTCAGCGGCCAACGCCCAGCGCAAGTTCGGCTTCGACCAGGCGACCACCGACCTGGACGCCGTGCTCGGCGACGACTCCATCGACGCGGTGTTCGTGGTCACCCGGCACAGCTCGCACGCCGAACTCACCAAGCGGGCCCTGCTGGCCGGCAAGACGGTGTTCGTGGAGAAGCCGCTGGCCCTCACCGAGGACGAACTGGCGGGCGTGCTCGCGGCGGTGGAGGAGTCCGGCAACGACCGCCTCCAGGTCGGCTTCAACCGCCGGTTCGCGCCGCTGCTGCGGGAGGCCAAGGGCCGCTTCGGCACCCGCAGCGGCCCGGCCAGCCTGCGCTACCTGGTCAACGCGGGCCGGCTGCAGCACGGCAGCTGGTACCTCCAACAGGGCACCGAGGGCTCGCGGTTCGCCGGTGAGGGCGGGCACTTCATCGACACCGCGAGCTGGCTGCTGGGCGCCGACCCGGTCTCGGTGTACGCCGTCGCCCCGGCCGGCAACGAGGACCTGCAGATCGTGCTGCGCTACCCGGACGGCTCCACCGCCACCCTCAGCTACGTCACCACGGGTGCGTCGAGCTTCCCCAAGGAGACGCTGGACCTGGTCGCGGACGGCAAGGTGCTCAAGCTCGACGACTTCGTCCGCGCGTCGGTGTACGGCGGCAAGCGGTGGGTCAGCTCCCGGCTGCCCAAGGCCCGGGACAAGGGCCAGTCCGCCGAACTGGCCTCGTTCATCAAGGCCGTGCGGACCGGCGGCCCGATGCCGGTGCCGCTGGAGTCGCTGGTCGCCACCACGGCGGCCACCCTCGCCGTGCAGGCCGCCCTGGTCGGCGGCGCGCCGGTCACCCTGGCGAGGTCGCTGTGACCATGAGTCCGGGCTGGTACCTGCGACGGCTGTCCCGGATGGGACCGCAGGAGGTCGGCGGACGGGCGGCCGACGCGCTGCGCCGTCGGCGGTGGCGCTCGGCGCCGCCGCCCGGCCCGGTGGTGACGGGCGCCCGGTTCACCGCCGTGCTGCCCGCCGGGGCGCTCGCCGCCGTCCCGGCGGACGCCGCGAAGCGCCTGGTCGCCGAGGCCGACCGGCTGATGGACGGCCACGCCGAGTTCTTCGGGGTGGAGCGCCACGACCTGGCCGCCCCGGACTGGTGGCTCGACCCGAAGACCGGCCGCCGGGCCCCGGACGGCTACGCCTTCGACGTGCCGTACCGCAACGAGGACGCGGTCGGGGACATCAAGCAGATCTGGGAGCCCTCCCGGCACCAGTACCTGACCGTGCTCGCCGCCGCGTACGCGCTCACCGGCGACGAGCGGTACGCCGAGCGGGTGGCCGAGCACCTGCGGTCCTGGTGGGAGGCCAACCCGCCGCTGCGCGGCGTGCACTGGATCAGCGGCATCGAGCTGGGCATCCGGCTGCTGTCCTGGGTGTGGATCCGCCGACTGCTCGACGGCTGGCCGGGCGCGGCCGGGCTGTTCGAGGGCAACCCGGTGGCGCTGGAGCAGATCCGGCACCACCAGCGCTGGCTGGCCGCCTTCCCCAGCCGGGGCTCCTCGGCGAACAACCACGTGATCGCCGAGACCGCCGGGCAGTTCGCCGCGGCCTGCGCGTTCGACTGGTTCCCCGCCTCGGAGCGCTGGCGCGCCGACGCGCTGCGCTCGCTGGAGCGGCAGCTGCGCGCCAACACCTTCCTGTCCGGCCTCAACCGCGAACTGGCCACCGAGTACCACGGGCTGGTCCTGGAACTCGGCCTGGCCGCGCTGGCCGAGGCGGACGCCGCCGCCGTGCCCGTCCCCGGGACCGTCCGGCTGGTCCTGCTGCGGATGACCGACGCGCTCGCGGCCGTGGTGGACGAGCGGCTGCGCCCGCCCCGCCAGGGCGACGCGGACGACGGGCACGGCCTGGTCCTGGACGGCGCGGGCACCGACCGCTGGGGCTCGCTGCTGGCCACCGGGGAGGCCGTGTTCGGCCGGCTCCCCTGGTGGCCGGCGGTGACCGGCACCGACGTGCGCACCCCGCTGCTGGCCACGCTGCTGCGGCCGTACGCCAAGGACGGCACGGTGACCCGCCCGGCGGCCCGGCCGGTGCACTTCCCGGACGCCGGCATGACCGTGCTGCGCGGACCGGGGCAGGACGGACAGGGGGAGATCTGGTGCCGCTGCGACGGCGGCCCGCACGGGTTCCTGTCCATCGCCGCGCACGGCCACGCCGACGCGCTGTCCGTGGAGGTCCGCTACGAGGGGGTCGACGTGCTCGCCGACCCCGGGACGTACTGCTACCACGGGCAGCCCGAGTGGCGGCGGTACTTCCGCTCGACCCTGGGCCACAACACCCTGGAGCTGGACGGCGGCGACCAGTCCCTCTCCGGCGGCCCGTTCCTGTGGACCAGGCACGCCCGCACCCGCGTCCTGGTCGCGGACACCTCCGACCCGGCGGTGGCCCGCTGGTGCGCCGAGCACGACGGCTACCAGGACGCGGTGCACCGCCGCCGGGTGGAACTGGCGGCCCCGAGCCGGGAGTTGCGGATCGTCGACCAGGTGCGCGGCCCGCGCCGGGCGGTCCGGCTGGCCTTCCACCTCGGCCCGGCGGTCACCGCCGAGCTGACCGGCCACCGGGCCGTGCTGACCTGGACCAAGGACGGCGAGGACCGCTCCGCGGTGCTCGACCTGCCTGGGGAGCTGAGCTGGCGGGCGCACCGCGGCGAGAGCGAGCCGCCGCTGGGCTGGTACTCGGCCGGCTTCGGCCGCAAGGAACCCGCCACCACGCTGATCGGCAGCGGCTCCGCCGACGGCGGGCGGGAGTTCACCACCGTCCTCGGGTTCCGGGGCTAGCGGGTGATGGGGACGGTGGGGATCACGAGGTGGCGCCGGGCGGCGTCGGCGGCATCGGTACTGGTGCTGGCCCTGCTGGCGGCGGCCGGATGCACCAGCACGTCGGACGCCCCGCCGGAGCCGACCGCCGCGCCGTCCGGGGCCGTGACGGTGGCCCAGGTGTGCGCCCACCCCGAGGCCGGGCCGGCCACCGCGCCGGCCGGCGCGGTGACGGTCGACCCCGCTGTGGTCGGCGACCTGACGGCGAAGACCAAGAGCAGCCCCCCGAACACCACGTTCTGGCTCGCGCCGGGGACGCACACCCTCGAGGCGGACCGCTTCGCCCAGGTCGTCCCCAAGGAGGGCGACAGCTACCTCGGCGCGCCGGGCGCGGTGCTCGACGGCCACAAGACCAACCAGTACGCGTTCGGCGGCGGCGCCGGCAACGTCACCATCCGCTACCTGACCGTGCAGGGCTTCGTCGCGCCGCAGAACGAGGGCGTGGTCAACCACGACTCGGCCGACGGCTGGGTGGTCGAGCACGCGACGATCCAGCACAACTCCGGCGCCGGGCTGATGGCCGGCGCCCACCAGAAGGTCCGCGGCAGCTGCCTGCGCGCCAACGGGCAGTACGGCATGAACGCCTACAAGTCCGGCGCCCCGCTCGGCGACCTGCTGGTCGAGGGCAACGAGATCACCGGCAACGACACCGACCAGTGGGAGAAGCAGCAGCCGGGCTGCGGCTGCACCGGGGGCGTCAAGTTCTGGGCCGTCAACGGCGCCGACGTGCGCGGCAACTGGGTGCACGACAACCGCGGCACCGGGCTCTGGGCGGACACCAACAACAACGACTTCCGCATCGAGGACAACCTGCTGGAGGCCAACGACGGTGCCGCGCTGATCTACGAGACCAGCTACAACGCGGTCATCCGGAACAACACGATCCGGCGCAACGACTGGGTCGAGGGCCGCCGTTCCGCCGACCGCGGCGACTCCTTCCCGTTCGCCACCGTCTACCTGTCCGAGTCCGGCGGCGAGCCCCGGATCAAGGCCCGCACCGACAAGATCGAGATCGACCGGAACGTCCTGGAGGACAACTGGTCCGGCATCACCCTGTGGGAGAACGCCGACCGGTTCTGCAACAGCCCGGCCAACACCTCCTCCGGCGACTGCACCCTGCTGGTGAAGGACACCGGGCGCTGCGCCCAGCCGACCATCGCCAGCGCACCGCTCTACGCCGACTGCCGGTGGAAGACCCAGCGGGTGGACATCCACGACAACCGCTTCACCCTGGACCCGTCCGTCGTCGACTGCACCGACAAGTGCGGCCGGATGGCCGTGCTGGCCAACTACGGCACCTTCCCGGACTGGTCGCCGTACAAGGGCGAACCGGTGGCCGACGCGATCACCGGCAAGCAGCAGAACCGCTGGCACGACAACACCTACGTCGGGCCGTGGAGCTTCGTCGCCCACGACCCGAGCCACAGCCTCGACTTCGAGCAGTGGCAGGGCACGCCGTACCAGCAGGACCAGGGCAGCACCCTCAAGCCCCGGAACGGGGGGTGAGATGGGACGGGAACCCGCCCAGGAGGCGCGGCCGGCCGGCCCGCCGAAGACCGTCGAGCTGATCTGGGGGCTGCTGATCCTCAACACGCTCGGCTCCGCCGGCGCGCAGACGATCATCCCGCTGCCCCGCTCGCTGATCCAGATGGCCACCATGGGCGCGCTGGTCTCCGCCTTCGCGCTGGCGCTGCTGTTCAACCTGCGGCTGCGGCTGCGGGCCAGCGCCTTCCTGTCCCTGCTCACCGTGCTGCTGGTGCTCAGCGTGATCTCCAGCGCCAACCTGCAGTCCGGCTACGGCGCGCTGTTCCGCTGCTTCCGGCTGACGCTGTTCGTCGGCACCCTGTGGCTGCTCAGCCGCTGGTGGGACGGCAGCGGGACGTTCGTCCGGTTCCACATCCGGATGTACTTCGTGGTGCTGGTCTCGGTGGCCGCCGGGCTGGTCGCCTCACCGGGCGCGGCCTTCCCCGACGTCTACGGCGGGCGGCTGGTCGGCGCGCTGTGGCCGCTCACCCCGCCGCAGATCGGGCAGTACGCGGCGGTGATCATCGGGCTCACCGTGCTGCTCCTGCTGGACGGCCGGACCACCCGGGCGAGCGCGGCGGCGATCATCGTGCCCTCGCTGGTGCTGCTCGCGCTGACCCACACCCGGACGGCCACCCTCGGCCTGCTCATCGGGCTGGTGCTGGCGATCGGCTCGCTCGTCATGACCAGCGCCGCCGCCCGCCGGTTCTTCAGCTGGGCGGTGCTGGTCGCCACCGTGGTCGGGGTGGGCCTGAGTTCGCTGCTCCAGGCCTGGTTCCTGCGCGGGCAGAGCCAGGAGAACTTCTCCAACCTGACCGGCCGGGCCAAGGTCTGGGACGCCCTGCTGGCCGCGCCCCGGACGACCATCGAGCAGGTCTTCGGGATGGGCCTGGGCGACAAGTCCTTCGGCGGGCTGCCGATCGACAACAGCTGGCTGGCCGTCTACAACGAACAGGGCCTGGCCGGGGTCACCGTGGTGGCGCTGGTCTTCGTCGCGCTGGGCGGCGTGGCGCTGCTGCGGCCGCCCTCGCCCGCCCGGGCCGCCGCGATCTTCCTGATCAGCTACTGCGCGATCGCCTCGTACACCGAGGCCGGGCTCGGCGACGCCTCGCCGTACCTGCTGCACCTGACCGTGGCCGCCTCGCTGCTGGCGGCGCCGGCCCGGCCCGCGGGGCTCCCGGCGCCCGCGGTCCTCCCGACACCCGCCGCCCGTCCGACACCCGCTGACCGTCCGACACCTGCCGCGCTGCGGCGGGGCACCGCGCCCCGCGCCCGGCGAACGGAGCTCACCTGACATGCACGTCCTCGTGGTGCACAACCGCTACGCCTCGGCGCAGCCGAGCGGGGAGAACAAGGTCGTCGACCAGGAGGTGGGCCTGCTGCGGGAGGCCGGCCACCGGGTCGAGCTGTTCGAGCGGCGCAGCGACGACATCGCCCGCCGCTCGCTGCCGGGCAAGGTCGCGGTGCCGCTGCTGGTGCCGTGGAACCCGGCGGTGCGCACCGAGTTGGCCGCCAGGCTGCGGGCCGAGCGGCCGGACGTGGTGCACGTCCACAACGTCTTCCCGCTGCTGTCGCCCGCGGTGCTGGCCGCCTGCGCCGACGCCGGGGTGCCCGCCGTCGCCACGCTGCACAACTACACCCAGATCTGCCCGCCGGGCACCCTGCAGCGGGACGGCCGGCCGTGCACCGAGTGCGTCGGCGGCTCACCGCTGCCGGCCGTCCGGCACGGCTGCTACCGCGGCTCCCGGCTGGCGACGGTGCCGCTGGCGGTCAGCCTGGCGGTCAACCGGCGGCGCTGGTGGTCCGGGGTGGAGCGGTTCTTCTGCATCTCGGCGGCGCAGCGCGACGTCCTGGTGCGGGCCGGACTGCCGGCCGAACGGCTCGCGGTGAAGCACAACTTCGTGCCCGAGCCGGGGGCCGTCCGGACGGGCGAGGGGGAGCACCTGCTCTTCCTCGGCCGGCTCGCGGAGGCCAAGGGCGTGCGGCTGCTGATGGCCGCCTGGGACCGCCTCGCCGCCGAGGGCGGGGTCGGCGTGCCGCTGGTGATCGCGGGCGCCGGGCCGCTGGAGGCGGAGGTACGGGCCTGGGCGGCGGGCCGCACGGACGTGCGCCCGGTCGGCCTGTACGACCAGGAGCAGTGCCGGGAGGCCATCGCCCGGGCGGTCGCCGTGGTGGCCCCCTCGACCTGGCTGGAGGCCTTCGGCCTGGTGGTCGTGGAGGCGATGGCGGCCGGGGTGCCGGCCGTCGCGGCCGGGCACGGCGCCTTCGTCGAACTCGTCGAGGACGGGGTGACCGGGCTGCTGCACCGGCCGGGCGAGGCGGACTCGCTGGCCGACTGCCTGCGCCGGGTCACCGCCGACCCGGCGGTCAACCGGGAGCTGGGCCTGGCGGCCCGGCTCCGGTACGAGCAGGGGTTCAGCCCGACTGTCGGGCTGGACCGCCTGGTGGAGGGGTACCGGGCCGCGATCGCGGCCCGGTCCGGCGGCGCGGTCGGCGCGCCGCCGATGGGGAACGGAAACGCTGGCCCGCGGCGGGGCACCCGCGCGGGCAGGAATGGGAGCAGTCAATGACACGATGCCGACTGTGCGGCTCGACGGCGATGGGGAGCGTCGTCGACCTGGGGGCGACCCCGCCGTGCGAGAGCTTCCTCGCCGCCGACCAGTTGGACCGGCCGGAGCCGGCGTACCCGCTGCACCTGCGGGTCTGCACCGACTGCTGGCTGGCGCAGATCCCGCCGCTGATCACGCCCGAGGAGACCTTCACCCAGTACGCCTACTTCTCCTCCTACTCGACCTCCTGGGTGGAGCACGCCCGGACCTTCGTCGACGGCGCCGTCCAGCGGCTGGGGCTGGGCGCCGACTCCTTCGTGGTCGAGGTCGCGAGCAACGACGGCTACCTGCTGCGGCACGTGGTGGACGAGGGGATCCGCTGCCTGGGCGTCGAACCGTCGGTGAACGTCGGCGCCGCGGCCCGCGAGGCCGGGGTGCCCACGCTCACCGCCTTCCTGGACCCGGAGACCGGCGCCGCCGTCCGCGCCGAACACGGCCCGGCGGACCTGGTGGTGGCCAACAACGTGTACGCCCACATCCCCGACGTGGTCGGCTTCACCCGGGGGCTGCGCGCCCTGGTCGCCGACGACGGGTGGGTCTCGATCGAGGTGCAGCACCTGCTGACCCTGATCGAGGAGAACCAGTACGACACCATCTACCACGAGCACTTCCAGTACTACACGGTCGCCTCCGCGATCCGGGCGCTGGCCAGCGGCGGACTCACCCTGGTCGACGTCGAGCTGCTGCCGACCCACGGCGGCTCCATCCGGCTGTGGGCCCGCCCGGACGCGGCGGCCGGCGAGCCGACCGCGCGGGTGACCGAGGTGCTGGCCCGGGAGAAGGCCGCCGGACTCCAGGAGCTGTCCGGCTACACCGAGTTCTCCGCCCGGGTCGCCAAGGTCCGCCGGGACCTCCTGAAGTTCCTGATCGAGGCGGCCGAGCGCGGCGAGACCGTGGTCGGCTACGGCGCCCCCGGCAAGGGCAACACCCTGCTCAACCACTGCGGCATCCGGCCCGACCTGCTCCCGTACACCGTCGACCGCAACCCGTACAAGCACGGCCGGTTCACCCCGGGCACCCGCATCCCGATCCTGGCGCCCGAGCAGATCGCCGCCGACCGGCCGGACTACGTCCTGGTCCTGCCGTGGAACCTGCGGACCGAACTGGTCGAGCAGCTGTCCTTCGTGCACGAGTGGGGCGGCCGCCTGGTCTTCCCCATCCCGGAACTGAGTGTTGTCGAGGTGAAGGCATGAAGGTCGTCCTGTTCTGCGGCGGTTACGGGCTGCGGATGCGCAGCGGAGCGTCCGACGACGTGCCCAAGCCGATGGCGATGGTCGGGCCCCGGCCGTTGATCTGGCACGTCATGCGCTACTACGCGTACTTCGGGCACACCGAGTTCATCCTGTGCCTCGGGTACGGGGCGCACCACATCAAGAACTTCTTCCTCAACTACGAGGAGACGACGTCCAACGACTTCGTGCTGAGGGGCGGCAAGACCGAGCTGTTGTCCACCGACATCGCCTCCTGGACGATCACGTTCGCGCAGACCGGCATCGAGTCGCCGATCGGCGAGCGGCTGCGCCGGGTGCGCCACCACCTGGACGGCGACGAGATGTTCCTCGCCAACTACGCCGACGTGCTCACCGACGCCCCGCTGCCGGAGATGATCGACCGCTTCGCCGCACGGGACGCCGGCGCGTCGATGATGGTGGTGCCGCCGCAGTCCTCCTTCCACTGCGTGGACCTGGCCGAGGACGGCCTGGTCGGGGGGATCACCGCGGTGAGCGACATGCCGCTGTGGGAGAACGGCGGCTACTTCGTGCTCCGCCAGGAGATCTTCGACCACATCCCGGAGAACGGCGACCTGGTCGCCGACGGCTGCACCGAACTCGCCAAGCGCGGCCGCCTGGTGGCCCACCAGCACCGCGGCTTCTGGAAGCCGACCGACACCGTGAAGGAGCGGGCCGCGCTGGACGCCGCCTACGCCCACGGCGACCGCCCCTGGGCCGTCTGGGAGCGGGGGACCTCGTGATCCGGCTCGGGGCCGGTCCGCTGGACCGGATCGCCGCGGTCGGCGCGCACTGCGACGACATCGCGATCGGCGCCGGCGGCACCCTGCTGACGATGTGCCGGGCGCGTCCCGGGCTGCGGGTGGACGCGCTGGTGCTCTCCGGCGGCGGCGGCGAACGGGAGCAGGAGGAGCGCGCCGCGCTGGCCGCCTTCTGCCCCGGCGCCGACCTGCGGCTGACCGTGCTCAAGCTGCCGGACGGCCGGCTGCCCGCGCACTGGGAGGAGGCCAAGGCCGCCGTCGAGGAGCTGCGCGGGCGCACCGAGCCGGACCTGATCCTCGCCCCGCGCACCGCGGACGCCCACCAGGACCACCGCGGCCTGGCCCGGCTGGTCACCACCGCGTTCCGCGACCACCTGGTGCTCGGCTACGAGATCGTCAAGTGGGACGGCGACCTCGGCCGCCCGACGGCCTACCAGCCGCTGACCGCGGAGACCGCCGAACAGAAGGTGCGGCTGCTGCAGGAGCACTACCCCTCGCAGCGGCACCGCCCCTGGTACGACCGGGAGGCCTTCCTCGGTCTCGCGCGGATCCGCGGCATCGAATGCCACGCCCGCTACGCCGAGGCCTTCGACACCGCCAAGGTCACGCTCGACCTGGGCACGCCCGACCTTGCCACGCCCGACCTTGCCACGCCCGATCTCGGCACGCCCGATCGCGGCGCGCTCGACCTGGAGGGATGAACCTTGCGCGTACTGCTGACCGGACACCAGGGCTACCTGGGCACCGTGATGGCCCCCGTCCTCGCCGCCGCCGGACACGAAGTGGTCGGCCTGGACGCCGGCCTGTTCGCGGAGTGCGTCCTCGGCCCCAAGCCCGCCGACCCGCCCGGGCAGCGGGTGGACCTGCGGGACGTCACCGCCGAGCACGTGGCCGGGGTGGACGCCGTGATCCACCTGGCCGCGCTCTCCAACGACCCGCTGGGCTCGCTCGCCCCGGACCTCACCTACGACATCAACCACCACGCCTCGGTGCGGCTGGCGAAGCTGGCCCGCGAGGCCGGGGTGCGGCGCTTCCTGTACGCCTCGACCTGCTCCGTCTACGGCGCCGCCGGCGGCGACGAGCTGGTGACCGAGGACGCCCCGCTGCGCCCAGTGACCCCGTACGCGGAGTCCAAGGTGCGGGTGGAGGACGACCTGCACGAACTGGCCGACGGCGACTTCAGCCCGGTGTACATGCGCAACGCCACCGCCTTCGGCTACTCGCCCCGGCTGCGCGCCGACATCGTGCTGAACAACCTGGTGGGCCACGCGCTGCTCTCCGGCGAGGTGCTGGTGCTCTCCGACGGCACCCCCTGGCGCCCGCTGGTGCACGCCGCCGACATCGCCCGGGCCTTCACGGCCGCGCTGGAGGCGCCGCGCGAGGCGGTGCACGACCGGGCCTTCAACATCGGCAGCGAGGCCAACAACGTCACGGTCGCCGAGATCGCCGAGCAGGTCGCCGAGGCGGTGGCCGGCGCCCAGGTGGTGATCACCGGGGAGAACGGCGCCGACCCGCGCTCCTACCGGGTGGACTTCTCCCGGTTCCGGGCCGCCCTGCCCGGCTTCGACTGCGAGTGGAGCGTGAAGCAGGGGGCCGTCGAACTCGCCGAGGCCTACCGGAAGTTCGGGCTGACCCGGGAGGACTTCGAGCGGCGCTTCACCCGGCTCGCGGTGCTGCGCGAGGCCACCGGCGCCGGCGCCGTCGACGACACCCTGCGGTGGCGCCGGTGACCGGGGTCGGCGAGCAGATGCACGCCCTGGTGGAGCGGCTGTACCCGCTCTGCCGGAGCATCACCGGCGACGGGGTGCGCGCCACCCTGGACATCGTCGGCGAGTACCTCCCGCTCCAGGTGCACGAGGTGCCGACCGGGACGCGGGTGCTGGACTGGACGGTGCCGCAGGAGTGGAACATCCGGGACGCGTACGTCGCCGACAGCGCGGGCAACCGGGTCGTCGACTTCGCCGCGTCCAGCCTGCACGTGCTCGGCTACAGCGTGCCGGTGGCGGCGACCATGCCGCTGAGCGAGCTGCGCCCGCACCTGCACACCCTGCCGGAACACCCGAGCTGGGTGCCGTACCGCACCAGCTACTACACCCCGGAGTGGGGGTTCTGCCTGGCCCAGGAGACCCTGGACGGGCTGCCCGAGGGCGACTACGAGGTGCGGATCGACTCCACCCTCGCGGACGGCCACCTCACCTACGCCGAGCACGTCGTGCCCGGGCAGGTCGCCGACGAGGTGATCGTCTCCTGCCACGTCTGCCATCCCTCGCTGGCCAACGACAACCTGGCCGGCATCGCGGTGGCGGTCTTCCTGGCACGGGAGTTGGCGGAGCGCGAGCCGTACTACACCTACCGGTTCATCTTCGCCCCCGGCACCATCGGGGCGATCACCTGGCTGGCCCGCAACGCGGAGCGGGTGGAACGGGTCAAGCACGGCCTGGTGCTGGCCTGCGCGGGCGATCCGGGGCAGCTGACGTACAAGCAGAGCCGGCGCGGCGACGCGGAGATCGACCGGGTGCTCCGGCACGTCCTGCGCACCTCCGAACGCCCGCACCGCGTCACCGAGTTCACCCCGTACGGCTACGACGAGCGGCAGTACTGCTCACCCGGGTTCGACCTCGGCGTCGGCTCGCTCAGCCGGACCCCGTACGCCGGGTACCCCGAGTACCACACCTCGGCGGACGACCTGGACTTCGTCAAGCCGGAGGCGATGGCGGACACCCTCGCGGTCTGCCGGGAGGCCTTCGCCGTGCTCGACCGCAACCGCAGCTACGTCAACCTCAGCCCGTACGGCGAACCGCAGTTGGGCCGGCGCGGACTGTACGACTCGCTCGGCGGGCGCAGCGACGCCAAGCAGGCGCAGCTGGCCATGCTGTGGGTGCTCAGCCTCTCCGACGGCGAGCACAGCCTGCTCGACGTGGCCGAGCGCTCCGGGCTGCCGTTCGACACCGTCGCCGTCGCGGCCGCCGCCCTCCAGGGCGCCGAACTGATCAAGGCGTGACGCCGATGACCACCGAGGGGGTGAAGACGACGACCCCGGCCGGCCCGGCCGGGGAGCCGGCGCAGGCCCGGCCCGCCAGGCGGGGTGTGCTCGGCCGGGTGTCCTGGGGGCTGGCCGACCAGGCGGTCACCAGCATGATCAACTTCGCGGTGGGCATCTACGTCGCCCGGGAGCTGGGGGTGCACGCGTTCGGCGTGTTCAGCCTGGCCTGGCTGACCTACGGCGTGGTGCTCAACGTCTCCCGCGGGCTGGCCACCGACCCGCTGATGGTGCGGTTCAGCGGCGTGCCGGAGGCGACCTGGCGCGCCGCGGCGGCCCGGTCCTCCGGCACCGCGCTCGCCGTCGGCGGCGCCCTCGGCGCCGTCTGCCTGCTGGTCGGGCTCGGCCTCGGCGGCGACGTGGGGCCCGCGTTCGCGAGCCTCGGCGTCGCGCTGCCGGCGCTGCTGCTCCAGGACTCCCGGCGGTTCGCGTTCTTCGCGGCCGGCACCGGGCAGAAGGCCTTCGCCAACGACCTGGTGCAGGGCGTCGCCCTCGTCCCGGCCATGGTGGTGGCGGCCCGGGTCGGCACCGTGCCCGCCTTCCTGCTGGCCTGGGGCGCCGCCGCGGCGGCCGCCGCCGGGTACGGCTTCCTCCAGTCCGGCGTCCGGCCCCGGGTCACCGAAGCCCGCGGCTGGCTGCGCGAGCAGCGCGACCTCGGCAGCCGCTACCTGGTCGAGAACGTCAGCCTCAGCGGCGCCGGCCAGCTACGGGCGTACGGGCTCGGCGCGATCGTCGGGGTCGGCGCGGTCGGTGCCGTCCGGGGTGCCGAACTCCTCCAAGGGCCGTTCCTCGCCCTGCTGATGGGCCTCTCCCTGGTCACCGTGGCGGAGGCGGCCCGGGTCCTGCGGGAGGCGCCGCAGCGGCTCGCCCGGTTCTGCTTCCTGCTCGGCGGCGGACAGGCCGGCGCCGCGCTGCTGTGGGGCTCGGCCCTGCTGCTGATGCCCGACCGGGCCGGGCAGTTCGTCCTCGGCGACGTCTGGCACTCCGCCTCCCAGCTCATCCTGCCGGCCACCCTCGGCGTCGCCGGCGCCGGCCTCGGCAGCGGCGCGGCCGCCGGGCTGCGCGCCCTCGCCGCGGCTCGGCGCAGCCTGCGCTGCCAGCTGTTCGCCTCCGCCTGCTACCTGGGCGGCGGGCTCGGCGGCGCCGCCGCGGCCGGCACGGTCGGCTCCGCCTGGGGCGTCGCCGCCGCGACCGGCTGCGGCGCCGCCGTCTGGTGGCTCCAACTGCGCGCCGCCCTGCGCGAGCACCACCGCACACCCACCCCCGAAGTGAGGACCCCTTGACCGCCGTTCCCCGATTGAGCATCGGCCTGCCCGTCTACAACGGCCAGGAGTACCTCGCCGAGTCGCTCGACGCCCTGCTCGGCCAGACCTACGAGGACTTCGAGCTGGTCATCTCCGACAACGCCTCGACCGACGCCACCGAGTCCATCTGCCGGGAGTACGCCGCGCTGGACCCGCGGATCCGCTACCTCCGGCTGCCCCGCAACGTCGGCGCCGCGCCCAACCACAACTACGTCTTCACCCAGTGCCGCGGCGAGCTGTTCAAGTGGGCCTCGCACGACGACCTCTACGCCCGCGACCTCCTGCAGCGCTGCGTCGAGGCGCTGGACGAGCGGCCGGAGGTCATCCTCGCCCACTCCGGCCAGGCGGTCATCGACGAGCACGGCCAGGTGAAGGTCCCCTACGAGTACGGGCTCGCCACCGACTCGCCGCGCGCGCCCGAGCGCTTCCGCAGCCTGCTGTTCGAGCCCGGCGGTGACGACTTCTACGGGGTGATGCGGGCCGACGTGCTGCGCCGGGTCAAGCCGCACGACAGCTACCACCACGCGGACCGCACCTTCGTCGCCGAGATCACCCTGCACGGCCCGTTCCACCAGGTGCCGGAGCTGCTCTACTTCCGCCGCGACCACCCCACCCGCGCCGAGCGGGCCAACCCCTCCAAGCGCTCCCGCTGCGTCAACCTGGACCCGCGCCGGGCCGGCCCGCTGCACCCGACGCCCCGGCTGCTCGCCGAGTACGTCTGGGGCTTCGCCGCGGCCGTCCGCCGGGCGCCGCTGTCCACCGCCGACCGGCGGGCCTGCTACGGCCACCTGGCCTCCTGGATGACCAGCCGGGTGCGGCCGGGCGCCGGCGAGCGGGTCGAGGACCGCGCCCCCGTCGAGCCGGAGCTGCGCACCGTCTCGGTCGACGACCTGGTGGCCGGACGCGGCGGGAGGCGGCGATGACCGCTGCCGGAACCCCGGTGCGCGTCGGGGTGTTCGGCCTGCTCGGCTCCGGCAACCTCGGCAACGACGGCTCGCTGGAGGCCGTGCTCGGCTACCTGCGCGCCGAGCACCCGGACGCCGTGGTCGACGCGCTGTGCGGCGGACCGGAGGTCGTCACCGCCCGCTACCGCATCCCCGCGACCCGGCTGCACTGGTACCGCGGCGAGTACCGGACCGCCTCCCGGGCGGGCGCGGTCGTCGGCAAGGGGCTGGGCAAGCTCGTCGACGCCGTGCGCACCGCCGCATGGGTGCGCCGGCACCAGGTGGTCATCGTGCCCGGCATGGGTGTCCTGGAGGCCACCCTGCCGCTGCGGCCCTGGGGCTTCCCGTACGCGCTGTTCCTGCTCTGCGCCTCCGGCCGGCTGTTCGGCACCAAGGTGGCGCTGGTCGGCGTCGGCGCCGGCCCGATCGGCAACCCGGCCACCCGGGCGCTGGTGCGCTGGTCCGCCCGGCTGGCCGCGCACCGCTCCTACCGGGACGAGCTGTCCCGGGACGCGATGCGGGCGATGGGCGTGGACACCGCGCGGGACGAAGTCCACCCGGACATCGCCTTCGCCCTGCCCGCACCGCCCGCCCCGGACACCCCGGACAGGCGGGTCTGCGTCGGCGTCATGGACTTCCACGGCGGCGACGACGACCGCGCCCGGGCCGAGGAGATCCACCGGTGCTACCTCGACGGGACGACCCGCTTCGTCCGCGCGCTGGTCGAGGACGGCCGGCCGGTCCGGCTGCTCACCGGCGACGAGGTCGACGCCCGGGTGGTCACCGCGATCGTCGAGGCGGTCGGCTCCCCGCTGGTCACCGTCTCGACGGCGGCCTCGCTGGCCGAGCTGATGGCGGAGACGGCCGCCGCCGACGCCGTGGTGGCGACCAGGTACCACAACCTGGTCTGCGCGCTGAAGACCGGCACGCCCACGCTCGCCCTCAGCTACGCGGCCAAGAGCGACGCCCTGATGGCCCGGATGGGGCTGGACGCCTACTGCCACCCGGCCCGCGAGGTCGACGCCGACCGGCTGATCGAGCAGTTCCGGGAGCTGGAGAAGCACGCGACGGAGCTGCGGCAGACCCTCGCCGAGCGGAACCTGGCGGCCACCAGGAGCCTCGACCACCAGTTCACCGCCCTGACCGCGGCCGTCTTCCCGACCGGCCACCGCGTTACCGCCGACGTTACCGCCGACCACGCTCCATGGGAGACCTCATGAAGGTGACCGAAGTCCCGGCGATCGCCGGCGCCTACCTGTTCACACCGACGCCGTACGCCGACGAACGCGGCTTCTTCTGTCGCACCTTCGACGCCGAGGTGCTCCGCTCGGTCGGCCTCGACCCCGAGGCCTTCGTCCAGCACAGCGTCTCCCGCTCGGTCCGGGGCGTGCTGCGCGGAATGCACCTGCGCTCCGGCGCCGGCGAGGCCAAGCTGGTGCGCTGCTCGCACGGGGAGGTCTTCGACGTCGTCGTGGACCTGCGCCCCGGCTCGCCGACCTACCGCAACACGGCCTTCTTCGAGCTCTCCGGCGAGACCCAGGCCAGCGTGTACGTCCCGGCGGGCTGCGCTCACGGCTTCCAGGCGCTGACCGACGCCGACGTCTCGTACCGGATCGACCGCCCGCACGACCCGGCCGAGGACGTCACGATCGCCTTCGACGACCCGGAGCTCGCCATCCCCTGGCCGCTGCCGGCCACCTCGATGTCCAAGCGGGACCGGGAGGCGCCCGGCCTCGCCGAGGCCCTCCGCCACCAGGAAGGGTGAGTTCGGGATGGAACCCCAAGTGACCACCGAGCGCGAGGAGTTCGAGCTGCCCCGGTCGCGGGCGGCGAACGAGCGGCTGCACGCCCTGATCCCCGGCGGCGCGCACACCTACGCCAAGGGCGACGACCAGTACCCCGAGCACCTCGCCCCGGTCATCAGCCACGGCCACGGCGCCCACGTGTGGGACGTCGACGGCAACCGCTACGTCGAGTACGGCTCCGGCCTGCGCTCCGTCAGCCTCGGTCACGCCCACCCGCGGGTGCTGGAGGCCGTCCGGCGGGAACTCGACCGCGGCAGCAACTTCGTCCGGCCGTCCATCGTGGAGGCCGAGGCCGCCGAACGCTTCCTGGACACCGTGCCGACCGCC
The DNA here is from genome assembly GCF_042884005.1 of Kitasatospora sp. NPDC058162. Taxonomy (NCBI): domain Bacteria; kingdom Bacillati; phylum Actinomycetota; class Actinomycetes; order Kitasatosporales; family Streptomycetaceae; genus Kitasatospora; species Kitasatospora sp. NPDC058162. Next base: position 55,582 of record NZ_JBHVUS010000001.1, on the reverse strand, counting down.
GACATGGTGAAGTTCGCCAAGAACGGCTCCGACGTCACCACCGCCGCGGTGCGCCTCGCCCGCGCCGTCACCGGACGCCCCAGGGTGGCCGTCTGCGGCGACCAGCCGTTCTTCTCCGTCGACGACTGGTTCATCGGCACCACGCCGATGTCCGCCGGCATCCCGGCCGCGATCACCGAACTGACCGTGGCCTTCCCCTACGGGGACCTCTCCGCCACCGAGGAACTGCTCACCCGCTACCGGGGCGAGATCGCCTGCCTGATCCTCGAACCCGCCGGCCACGCCGAACCGCCGCCCGGCTACCTGGCCGGCCTGCGCGAACTCGCCGACCGGCACGGCTGCCTGCTGGTCTTCGACGAGATGATCACCGGCCTGCGCTGGTCCGCCGCGGGCGCCCAGGGCCTCTACGGCGTCGCCCCCGACCTCTCCACCTTCGGCAAGGCGCTGGGCAACGGCTTCGCCGTCTCCGCGCTGGCCGGGCGCCGCGACCTGATGGAGCTCGGCGGGCTGCGCCACCCCGGCGACCGGGTGTTCCTGCTCTCCACCACGCACGGCGCGGAGACCCATTCGCTGGCCGCCGCGATGGCCGTGCAGACCACCTACGTCGAGGAGGGCATCACCGCCCGACTGCACGCCCTCGGCGAGCAGTTGGCCGCCGGCGTCCGCGAGGCCGCCGCCGCCGCGGGCGTCGCCGACCACGTCCTGGTCCGGGGCCGGGCCAGCAACCTGGTCTTCGCCACCCTCGACGAACTCGGCCAGCCCTCCCAGGAGTACCGCACCCTGTTCCTGCGCCGACTCCTCGCGGGCGGGGTCCTCGCCCCGTCCTTCGTGGTGAGCAGCGCCCTCGACGACGCCGACATCGCCCACACCGTCCACGCGGTCGCCGAGGCCTGCACCGTCTACCGAAAGGCCCTGGACGCCGGCGACCCCACCCACTGGCTGGGCGGCCGACCGGTGAAGCCGGTCTTCCGGCAGCGGGCCTGAGCTCTCCCCTCCCCGCTACCCGATCGACGAGCCAAGCGGCCACCGGCACCACCGCCAATGCGGTGCACGAGCCGCCCGGTGTGTCGGTCGGGTAGCGCGCACTCGGCGTCACCTGCGCCCACCCCATGTCAGCCCCGCCCACTGGCCAGGGGCCGTACGCTATGCGGATGGAGCGAGCAGCGGTGACTTCGTTTCGTGCGGTGGTCTTCGATTTCTTCGGCGTCCTGACGTCGAACATGGTCGAAGTCATCACGTGGTTCGAGAACCGGGAGCGGATCGCCCCGGGGACGTTCCTGCGCGCCTGGTCCGACCCCCGGGGGCAGGACCTGTTCCGGAGTCTTGAACTCGGCCGAATCAGCCAGGAGGACTGGAACACCGGGTTCGCGGCCCTGATGGGTGTGAAGCCGGACAACCTGCTGGCGAGGTACCTCCACGACGCGTTCCCGGCGTATCAGGTTCTTCAGATCGCGCGGCAGGCCCGTGCGGCGGGGGTGCGGACGGCGGTACTGTCCAACAGCCTCGGTCGGCAGCCCTACGACCCGTACGCCGGCTTCGACCTGCACGGCACCTTCGACGCCGTGGTGTTGTCGGCGGAACTCGGTGTCCGCAAGCCCGAACCCGAGGCGTTCCAGGTTGTGCTGGACCGCCTCGGCGTGAGCGCCGAGGAGTGCCTGTTCGTGGACGACAGCGAGGAGAACCTGATCGCCGCCCAGCGGCTCGGCTTCACCCCTGTGCTCGGGCTGGACGAGGACGTGGTCGCCCGGCGGCTACGCGAGCTTCTGCGCCTGCCCGGCCTCTAGGAAGTCGCGGACCGCCGCGTGGGCGGTGTGCGGAGCCAGCTTCTCGCGCAGGCCCCGCAGTTGGGACGCGGAGCGCGCGGAGTCGACCGCTCCGAGGCAGGCCGCCGCGTGCCGCCCCGTGGCCACGGCCGCGTCCAGGTCGTGCAGTGCGAGGTGCGCCTCCGCGGCGCGGGCGAGGTAGATGGCGTGGCTGCGAGGGTACTGTTCGTCACCCGGGTACGCCTGCATGCCGGCCTCGAAATGCCGCAGGGCCCCGGCAGGGTCTCCCAGTTCCAGAGCGGAGGAGCCGGCGATCATCTCGATCTCGCCGTAGTCCACCCAGTACAGGAAACCGGGGTCCTCCTCACGCCGTCCCTTGTCCAACGCGGCGCGTGCGAGGTGAAGCTGGTGCTTGGTCTCCTCCTTCGCCCCACCCTTCGACCACGCGCGGGCGGCACGGGCGGCGAGCATCGCCTCCATCCGCGGGGTGCTCCGGCCGCGAACCTGCGTGCGGGCCGTGTCCACGAACGACACCGCCCGCCCGGCCAGGCCGGGGGAGGAGTAGCACTGAATGGCGGCGAAGGACAGCGTGTAGGCCCCGGCGACCACATCGCCGCACTCGGCGGAGGCCCGCAAGGAGGCGTCGAAGTAGGACTGGGCAACCCCCACTCGTCCCTGATCGAAGGCCGCCCAGCCGACCTGGCGGGCGGCCTCGGTGGTGATCGCGTACAAGCGCGACAGCTGATCGCCCTTGTACCGTAGGGACTTGATCGCCGCCACCGCCAGGGCAAGGTCGCTGCGCGCGGCCGCGAAAACCTCACCGCTGCCGAGTTCGTCGTCCACGTGGCGCAGGAGCTGGAGTCGGCCCTCCAAACCCGCCAGCACGGACGAGCCGTCCACAGGCGTGGCCCGTGGCTCGAGGAGAGTGCGCCCGATGGCCGTGACCCAGTTGTTCGTCGACGCTGACAGGGCAACGCCGGCAGCAAGGAACCCTCGGCGATCCACTCGTCTTCCCTCCATCAGGCTTGTGAGAACCGCCAGAGTCGCCCCGGCTCGGTTCCAAGAAACGTCCACAGGCCCGGCGTCGGCAAGAGCCGCGGCAAATCTTCCGCCGGTGTCGAGGACCCTGTCGTAGGCAGCGGCCACCGACTCGGTCACCCGGCGATTGCCGTTCTCCACGTTGCGCAGGTACGCCACGCCGAACCCGCTGACACGAGCGAACTCGGTCCAGCCCGTACCGGAAGCGCGGCGGGCTTGCCTCATATCGTGGCGCAGTTGATCGGGCATCAAGGCGCTCCTCCGGGATGGGATCGCTTCTGGATCGCGCCACATCATTGTCACCAGGGCGCTGGCGGTGTGTGATCGGTTCCGTACAGATCGCAGTGGTCGCCGTCCGGTCATCAGGAGCAGAAGCGTTGACCCCGGCGCGCGCCGGCCTGTCCACGCCTTCCTGATGTCACGTCAGCGGGGGGTCTGGACAGCCTCCCGTTCGATCCCGTTCCGAGGTATTCCGCCATGCTCGAAACCTGCTCCACGCCCCGCCGCCCCCGCGCGTTCGCGGCCCGCCTCGACTCCCTCGTCGAGGCGGCCCCCCACGCCCGCCACCTCCTCCGGGCCTACCTCTCCGGCCTTCCCGGCGGCCTCCTCTACTCCGACATCGCCGAACTCCTCCTCGGCGAACTCTTCGCCAACGCCGTCCAACACTCCGACGCCCCCGACGACCGGCGCATCGAGATCCGCTTCGCCCTGATCAACAACCTCCTCCGCATCGAGGTCCACGACGCCGGCAGCGGCCGTCCTACCCTCCGACCTTCCACCACCACCGACGAACACGGACGCGGCCTCCACCTCGTCAACGAACTCGCCGAACGCTGGGGCTGCTGTCCCCGCGCCGGCGGCATCGGCAAGTTCGTCTGGATCCTCATCGCCCCCGCCCTCGTTCCTGCCGTCTGAAGGCGCGCCATCGATGCAGCCGCCTCCCGTCGACTTCTGCACGCACTCGCCGGACTGCCGGTCCCAGATCGGAGCGGCCCTGTGCCTCACTACTTCTTCCAAGGGAGCACGTTGAGTACGACGAAGGTTCAGATGCGCATCACCCCCGGAAGGACCCCGAAGCCGTGACCAGTTCACTTCCCGCTCCCGCCGACCGCCTCGAAGTCCTCGAAGCCGCCACGCTGTGCCTGGTGGAGACGGCCGCGCCGACCCTCGCACCGGAGCACCGCGCCGCCATGGAGCAGGCGTGGGCGAAGGCCGTTCAGGCGAACCCCGACCTGTTCGACGGCCCGGCGGTGGTGTGCACCGCCACCGGGTACGACGGCGACACCCTCGTCCTGTCCTGGGCCCCGGTGACCTACCGGTACTTCGCGCTGCGCCGCGTTGCGGGGGCGCCCCAGGTGTCGTCGGTGTTCGTGACCGTCGCCCAGCCGACCGACGAGGGCCGCCTGGTCGTGGGCCGCATGTCCGCCTGGACCGCCGCGCCCGGACGCTGGCAGCTTCCCGGCGGGAACGTGGAACCGCCCGTCGGCACCGGAGTCCTGGACGAGGCCGAGTTGCGCAACCAGGCGTGCCGGGAGCTGGCCGAGGAGATCGGTGTGCCCTCGACGCCCCGGGACCTGACGCCGTGGGCGGTCACCTGCGGCGAGAACGGCAACATCGGCGTGCACTACGAGGCGCCGCCGCTGCCGCAGCAGGCCGTGCGCGAGCGGTACGAGGCGCTGGTGCGGGCGGAGACCGTCGCCGGCCGCGCACCGGAGCTGGACCGGATCGCTCTCGTGGACGGTGCGGCCGGCGAGTTGGAGGGTCCACATGCGGACTACCTCGACGTCCTGCTCCATCGTTACAAGGCGAGGACCCATGGATGACACCCGCGCCCCACGGTGGCTTCTGGAGGCAGCGGCGCAGCTGCGGGCGGCCGAACAGTCCAGCCTGCCCGCCGCCCCGCTGGCCCAGAGCTGCCCCGGGCTGACGCTGGAACAGGCGTACCGCGTTCAGACGGCGGCGATCAGCAGCCGCCTGGCCGGCGGAGCCCGCCTCGTCGGCCACAAGATCGGCCTGACGTCGGCGGCGATGCAGGGGCAGATGAGGGTGAGCGAGCCGGACTCCGGCGTGCTCCTGGAGGACATGGCACTGCCGAGCGGCGGCGATCTGCCCGCGGCCGGCCTGCTCGCTCCCCGCATCGAGGCTGAAATCGGCCTCAGACTCGGCCGTGACCTCCGCGGTGACGACACCGACGACCAGACGGCGCGCGCCGCCGTCGCGGAAGTGTTCCTCGCCCTCGAAGTGATCGACACCCGGTACGGGAACTGGGCGATCACCCTGGAGGACAGCGTCGCCGACAACGCCTCCGCCGCCCGCTTCACCACCGGCGAACCCATCCCCTTCCACCCCGACATGGACCTGGGCCCGGTCTTCGTCACCGTCCGCGTCGACGACCAGCCGACCTGCGCCGGCTACGGCCGGGACGTCCTCGGCGACCCGATCAACGCGCTCCTGTGGCTGACCCACCGCCTCCACGGCCTCGGCACCGGCCTGCGCGCCGGTGACCTCGTCCTACCCGGATCGGTCCACGCCAGCATCCCGCTGCGCCCCGGCACGCTGGTCGAGGCGTCCTCGCCCCAGCTTCCAGCCGTTCTGCTGCGCGCGACCTGACCCACGGCCCGCTCCGTCACACACCATCGCACCACGTCTTTGGAGCACCCCCATGCCTTCGCACCGCACGATCGGCGTCGCCGTACTCGGCGCCGGCCTGATCGGCCTCGACCTGCTGGACAGGATCCGCCGCTCGCCCTGGCTGGGGTGCCGCCTCGTGGCGAGCCACCGCCAGAACCTCGGCCTGATCCGAGCGGCGGAGACGGGCCTGCCCACCACGACCGGCGGCATCACCGCGCTGATGGACGCAATCGACGGCATCGACGTGGTCTTCGACGCGTCCAACGCCGACTCCCACGCCAAGCACTGGCAGCACCTGGAGCCCACGGGCGTTCTGCTCGTCGACCTGACCCCCAGCAACCTCGGCACGGCGACCGTTCCCACCGTCAACGGCGCCGACGTGCCGTCCGAGCGCCACATCGGCCTGGTCAGCTGCGGCGGCCAGGCCGCGATCCCGCTCCTGTACGCCATCGCCCAGCACCGCACCCCGCGCTATGTCGAGCTGGTCTCCACCGGCGCGAGCCGAAGCGCCGGCCGGGCGACCCGGCTGAACCTGGACGAGTACATCGACACCACTCAGCGGGCTGTCTGCCACTTCTCCGGAGCCCCCACGGCGAGGGTGCTCGTCAACCTCAGCCCGGCGACCCCGCCGCCGCCCTTCCGGGTCACGCTCACCGCCCTTGTCGACGCTCCCGACTCCGAGGTGATGCACCAGCTTGTGCAAGCCGCGGCCCAGCGGGTTCAGGCGTTCGTTCCCGGCTACGCGGTGACCGCCCTGGAGACGGGCCACGACCGTGTGACGGTCACGGTGGAGGTCACGGCGACCGGAGAGCGCATCCCGGCCCACGCCGGGAACCTGGAGATCATCAACGCCGCGGCGATCCAGGTGGCCGAGCTGCGCGCAGACGCCCTGCACCCGGAAGGAGCCCGCTCATGACCAGCATCCTGCTGCACGATCCCACCCTGCGCGACGGCCATCACGCGGTGGGCCACCAGCTCTCGCGTGAGCAACTGTCCGCCTACGCCGCTGCCGCCGACCGAGCCGGCGTGCCCGTCATCGAGGTCGGCCACGGGAACGGGCTGGGCGCCTCGTCGCTGCAGATCGGCCTGGCCGAACTGAGCGACGCCGAGATGCTCGCCGCTGTGCGAGACGTCCTCACCAACGCCCGCATGGGCGTCTTCATGGCCCCCGGCTGGGGCACCGGCGACGACCTGCGCCTGGCTGTCAGCGCAGGCGCGCAGGTCGTACGGCTGGCTGCGCACTGCACCGAAGCCGACGTCACCGAACGCCACCTCGGCCTCCTCGCAGAGTGGGGCGTCGAGGCGCATGGCGTCCTGCTGATGAGCCACATGGCCAGCCCCGGCCGACTCGCCGAGCAGTGTGCCCTCCTGGCCCGCTACGGCGCGCAGGCGGTCGGGATCTACGACTCCGCCGGTCACTACCTTCCCCACGACGTGGCCGAGCGCATCAGCACGATCACCGAGGCCGTCGACGTGCCGGTCATCTTCCACGGCCACAACAACCTCACGCTGGCCACCGCGAACTCGGTCGCTGCTGTCCAGGCGGGAGCGACGATCATCGACGCCTGCGCTCGTGGGTTCGGTGCCGGAGCGGGCAACACCCAGATCGAGGCGCTGGTCCCGGTCCTGGAACGTCTCGGATACACCACGGGCATCGACCAGCACGCCCTGTTCGAGGCCGCCGACCTCGCCGAGCAGCGGCTGATGAAGGCCCCGCCGACCACCGACTCCGTCGCGGTGATGAGCGGCCAGGCCGGCGTCTTCTCCGGCTTCAAAGCCCGAGTTCTCGAGGTCGCCGCCCGCGAAGGCATCCACCCCGGCGACCTGTTCGCCGCACTCGGCCGCCGCCAGGCGGTCGCCGGACAGGAAGACCTGATCCCCGAAACGGCATCCCAGCTCAAGGAGCACCGCATGCCCGACCACAACCAGCCCGCCCCGGCGATTCACCCCCACCTCCGTAACCTCCTGGTGCGCGAACTGCGCATCGATCCCGACCTCTTGGTCCCGGCCTCGACCCTGGACGCGATCGGCCTGGACTCCCTGGCCGTGGTGGAACTGTCCGTGCTGCTGACCGAGCAGTTCGAGACGCCGGTCACCGAGGACCGGATCACCGGCCTGCGCACCCTGGAGAACCTGAACCGCTTCTTCACGTCGACCAGCCAGAAGGGCTGACCAAGGCCATGACCCTCTTCCCACACCGGCGCCTCGGACCGGCCTGGTTCATGACCCCCGCCACCCGAGTCGACCGGTACGCCTCCGCCCTCACCCTCGGCGCCGACGTCGCGCTGGTCGACCTCGAAGACTCCGTCGCCGCCGACGCAAAGGACCGGGCCCGGCGTGACGCCCGAGCGTTCTTCGCCCAGGACGCCGGGCCCTGCGTCCTGGGGATCCGCGTCAACGCCCTGTCCACCCTGAACGGCACCAAGGACCTCGTCGCCATCGCCGCCTACCCCCGCAAGCCCGACCTCATCCTCCTTCCCAAGACCGAGACGTCCCGCGACATCGCCCTCCTGGCCGCCATTCTCGACACCCCCGCCTACACCCCGATCCTGTTCGCCCTGATCGAGACACCCCGCGCCGTCGATCACCTCCCCGGGATCCTGGCCGCGCCCCGCCTGTCCGGCGCCGTCTTCGGCTCCGCGGACTACGCCCTCGAACTCGGCACCCACACCGGGTGGGAAGCGATGCGCCACGCCCGGCACACGATCGCCAACAGCTGCGCCGCGGCCGGCCTCATCGCCGTCGACACCCCGTACTTCGAACTCGACGACACCGTCGGCCTCAGTGCCGAGGCCCATCGCGCCAAGGAGATCGGCTTCCATGGCAAGGGTGCCGTTCACCCCCCGCCAACTGCCCTTCATCACCGAGGCGTTCCGCCCCACCGACGACGAGATCGCCGAGGCCCGGGCCATCGTCGCTGCCGCCGAGCACGGCGGCGGCCACGTCACGTCCGTTGACGGGCACATGCGCGGCACACCCTTCTTCGCCCGGGCACGCCGCCTCCTCGCCGGTCTCGACGAACCGCAGGAGCTGCGGTGAGCGCCAGTTTGCCGCAGGGTTTCCGCTGCATCGGCGCGAACCGGGTACGGGAAGTCGTCGGACTCGGCTACCAGGACCTCACCGAGGGCCTGACCATCGAACACCGCCCCGGCCGCACCGTCACCGAGGCCGACAACACCCTCATCACCATGCTCAGCGGCAACGACGCCCCGATCCACCTCGACGCCGCCTATGCCGCCCGCACCGACTGGGGCCGCATCCTTGTGTGCAGCGCACTCACCCTCGCCATCGTCGGCGGCATGTCCGCCCGCTCCGTCAGCGCCCTCACCACCGCCAACCTCGGTCTGAGCGACGTGCAGTTCACCCACCCGGTATTCGTCGGTGACACCCTCTACGCCGAAACCGAGATCACCAGCCGACGGCCGTCCAAGAGCCGCCCGGCCAACGGCGTCGTCACCTGCCGCACCCTCGGCCTCAACCAGGACGGCAGGCAGGTCACCTCCTTCACCCGTGCCTTCCTGCTGCCCATCGATCCCCACGGCATCCGCACCCTCACCAACTACTAGACGGGCGTGCCATGAACACCGAACCCACCTTCGTCCAGGCCGACGACAGCCTCACCGAGGAGTACGACGAGGTGGCCGCCCGCAGCTTCGGCCACCCCATCGGCGACATCACCCACCTGCACGGTCATGCCGACCTCCGCGTCGCCGTCCGCTCGGGCAAGGTCGTCGCCGGTGGCCTCGGCCTGCTCATTCCGCAGTACTTCGGCGGCTCCCCGGTACCCAGCGCACTCCTCGCCGCCGGCTGCGTCGCCCCCGAGGAACGCGGCGACCGCCTCGCCGCCCGCATGGTCCACGAACGCCTGCGTCCCCTGCGTGAACGCGGCGCCGTCATCTCCACCATCTCCACCCTCTCCAACGGCTACGCCCGGCACCTGGGCTGGCAGGCCCCCGCCCCGGTCCACGCTCACGCCGTACGCGCCGACGACCTCAAACGCTCCTTCACCGCCGGGGACTTCCACATTGAACACGGCGACGGGCCGGGTACCCACGCCCTGCAACGGGACCTCGCCCGCCGCTGGAACGCTCCCATTGAACGTCCCACCTGGTGGCAGGACTGGAAGATCGCCAAGAACAACCTGACCACCTACCGCTTCCACCGCAGCGACCACACCATCGCGGGATGGCTCTCCCTCACCACCGGCCGCCGAGACCGCCACGGCACCGACCTCACCGTCCACGACTTCTGGGCCGGCGACCACGACTGCGCCGCCGCGATGCTCGGCTTCCTCGGCCGCCACCACAGCCGCACCGAGACCATCCACTTCCGCCGCGGCGCCCTCCCCCCAGCACCCCTGCTGCTGCACAAACTCCACCGCTACCAGGTCACCACCCAAGCCTGGCACCCCTGGATGCTGCGCGTCCTCGACCCCCAGGGCGCGGTACGGCTACGCGGCTGGCCCCACGACATCGACCTCGAACTGCCCATCGAGATCGCCGAACCAACCCCACGCCGCTACCTCCTGCACATTTTCGCGGGTACGGGCGACCTCACGCCGACCCGGGACGAAGGCCACGCGACCCTCACCACCGGCCAGTTCGCGGTGTGGTACGCCGGAGGCTGGCGCAGCCCCGAGGCGGCCCGACTCTCCGGAGTCCACACCCGTTGCGACGCTGCCCTCGCCAGGCTTCTCCGTGCGACCTACGGAGACGCCCCCTGGCTGCCCGACCACTTCTGAACCCACGGAGGAAGGCGGGACGGGCTGCCCGCTACCAGGACCTCCGCCCCCTCACGGCGTCGAGGTCCGAGGCGTCTCGGCGGCCGACGGTGTGAGGCTCCCGAGCCAGAGGGTGTCGCGGGCGCGGGTCATGGCGACGAAGAGCTGGCTCCGGGCGAGTTCCGCTCGTTCCGCCGCCACTTCCCCGCTGTCCTCGGCCTGGTACCGGAGGGCCTGGTCGTGGCACGGCAGGTAGACGTGCTTGAACTCCAGCCCCTTGGCCTTGCGATAGGTCCCGACCTTCACCGCTGCGACAGCGCGGCCCTCGTACTGTTCGAGCGAGACGACGGGCACTCCTGCCCCGATGAGAAGCTGCCGGTAGTGCTGGAGTTGCTGCCTGGTCGAGCAGAGAAGGGCTGCATCGCCCCAGCTGCCAGGGGAGTTGGCGTGGTTCTCCGGCGGCCCCGCCGCCGGCCCGCCGAGGTCTCGTCGCAGCGCCGTGAGCAGGGCCGCGTCGTGCTCGCCGTGGGTCCGGGCATTTACCCGTACGACCCGGCCGGCCCGGTAGGACTGTTCGACGTCGCGTTTTCCCGGTGTGCGCTCCCCGTCGAGGTCCTCGAAGTCGTCGCCTTGGACGATGCCGAGGGCGGCGTCCAGGATCTCCTTCGCGTTGCGGTAGTTGGTGCGCAGCACCTGACCCCGGTCGCCCCGGATGTCGATGCCGGCGTCGCTGAGACGGAATCCTCCCGGGTAGACCGTTTGCTGGCCGTCGCCGATCAGCAGCAGGCCGTTGGAAACGTCCCCGGCGAGGTGCCGCAGGACGCGCAGGCCGATGAGCGGCAGGTCCTGGATCTCGTCGGTGATCACCGCGGCGTACGGCGGCGGGGCGGCGGTGGCGCGCAGCTGCTCGGCGGCCAGTGTGAGGACGTCGTTGAAGTCGTGGATCCCGCGCTCGACGCGCAGCCGTTCGTACTCCTCGTACAAGGCCCAGACGGCTTCGCGGTGGTTGCGGCGCAGTACGGTCCGCCGGCGGCGGCGCGGCAGGACGGCGTACTCGTCGAAGCTCGTGATTCCACGGCCCTTGATGACGTAGTCGATCTCGTCGCGCCAGTAGTGGGACGTCGCGTCGAGGGAGGCCAGCACGGTGTCACGCCCGGCCCGCACCCAGGCGAGGCTATAGGCGGATTGAGCACGCTCCCCGTGCAGGCGTGTCGCGATGCCGTGCGCGCGCAGGTACGACTGGACCCAGCCGTGCAGGCTGCTGAACTCGACCCGGTCGGCGATCGCCGGGGCCATCGCCCGGAGGAAGGTGCGTTGTACCCGGGGGAGGTTGTTGGCGAAGGTGACGTAGAGGATCCGCCCGGTGGTGCGCTGGGCGAGGTAGGCGGCACGGTGCAGGCCGACGACGGTCTTGCCGGTGCCCGCAGGGCCGGAGATGCGTGCCGGGCCGCCCCAGTTGCGGCGGACCAGTGCCGCCTGGTCCGGGTGGAGGAAGGTCATCCACTGCTCGATGGGAGCTTGCCGCGCGGCGACCATCTCCGCCTCGCGCAGGGCCTCGCCGTCGAAGAGGGTGTCCGGCTCGGACGGAACCTGCGGCGGGTCGGCTGCGCCGGCAGCGGGAATCTCCGCGGACTCGTACGCGGGGAAGACACGGGACAGGTGGTCGGAGAGCGCCCGCACCTCGGCGGGTCTCAGCCGGGCGGGCTCGGAGGCCAGGACCGGAGCCACCTCCGGTTCGCCCAGCAGGTGCACGACGCCGAGCCGGAGGTTCACCCGGTGTCCGGCGAAGACCATGACCGGCCGGACCGCCACCGGGGACAGGCCCCGCTCTCCCACGGCCCGTTCGGCCACCTGCGCGACGGCGAGCAGCTTGGCCACCTCGTTGTCCCGGTTCTGCCCGGCCGCGCACAACCGGCCGTTCACCAGGGCGGGTTCGGCTCGCCAGTTCTTGACGTCGATGACGAACACACCACCGGGTCCGACCAGCAGCATGTCCACGTTCGCCGTTCGCGTCCCGGGCCAACGGCGGTCCACGAGCAGCCGCCACCCGCGCTCGGTGAGGAACAGCAGCCGTGCCGCGACCTGTTGCTCACCCTCGCTCGCCGCCTCCCACCGGCCCGCTTCGCGCCGGGCGGCCTGCCATTGTTCACGCAGGTCACGTTCCCGCCGCCGAGCGTCGTGCGCCCGCCTCGCCGCCGATCCACCCGCAGCCATGCACATCCCCCCAATCGACACGCAGCGTGACGATCATAGTGCGAAGTGCGAGATTGAACAGGGTGCGAGGGCGAACGAATCCCCCGCTGCCACAGTCGCTGCCGAGGGTGCACGCGCCAGAGGTTCCCAGGGTCCCTACTCCGAGGTGAGAGGCACCGGGGGCCGGTCGGGACAGCGGGTGGGCCCGGAGGGTGACGGCCTGGTGGCCGGCGCGCGCCGGAGCGGCCGGGCCTCGATCGTGTCGTACGAGCACGTCGGAGTGGGTGGTGATGATCCAATACTGCCTGTGGGAACACCGTGCACGCGGTGGCTGAGGCGTGCGCGGTGTACCGCAAGGCGCTGGATGCAGGGGATATGACCCCCTGGATGGGCGGGCGGCCGGTGAAGCCGGTGTTCCGGCGCGGCGTCTGATGCTGCGTCAACTATGGGGTGCCGACCGGCCCGCCAGCCGGTCGGCCGTCCGGTCGACCAGCCAGCCGGTGGCCGGAGTCAGGGCCAGCGCGGTGCACCCGCCGGCCAGGGTGTCGGTGGCGTAGTGCGCGCCCAGGGCGACCTGTGCCCAGGCCATGGCCGCTCCGGCGGCCGCCGCCACGGCGAGCACCGGCAGTGGGCGGGGCCTCCCGCCGGCTGCGAGCAGCGCCAGCACGAGGGCGACGGCGGTCAGGAAGGCGGTGTGCCCGCTCGGGTAGGACAGGTTGTCGCCGTGGATGGTGCGGCCCACCACGTGTTTGAGCAGCGTCGCCGCCACCACCGGCAGGGCGACGCCGACGACCGCGAACACCGCCGCGCGCGGCCGCCGGAGCAGCAGGCAGGCCGCCACCACGGCCCCGACCAGCAGCGTGGCCCCCAGCGGTTCCCCCAGCGAGTCCAGGCCGCGGGCGGCGTAGCGCCACGGCGGCTCCACCCCGTACACCGCGTCCTGGATCCGGCCGTCCACCCGGCCGGGCTGGCCCTCCCCGGCGAGCCGGAGCCCGAGCACCAGCACCAGCAGTGCCGCGAGACCCGAGGTCAGTCCTAGCCACCCGCGGAGCACCACGAGCGCGGGCTCGCCGCGCCGGGTCGGACCCGGGGCCGACTCGAGTCGGGCGCCCTCCCGCGTCACGCCGGTCCTGCTTCCCAAACCGCTGCGGCCGGCCGATCCCACGCGCGCCCCCGTCGTGTCCGGAGGTCCGTCCGCGAAGAGTCGCTGACAGACCGTCAATTCACTTGAACCACGGCCCCCCGAAGCCGGAGCCAGGATACGGGCGCACGGCAGCGGCCGGGCGGGAGACGGCGGAACCCGCGCCCTCCGGCGGGGCCACCGTGCGCCCGGCGGGGTTCGGTCAACAGTGCTGCGGGGGAGCCGAGTTCGGCGCCGTGTCGCCGGCCGGATCGGGGGAGTCCCCGTCCAGCCTGGTGAGGGCGTCCCGCAGGGCGGCCCTGGTGGTGACGCCCAACTTGGGGAAGATGCGGTACAGGTGGGCGCCGACGGTCCGCGGCGACAGGCGGGTCTGCTCGCCGATCTCCTTGTTCGTCAGGCCGCCCGCGGCCAGGTCGGCGATGCGGCGCTCCTGCCAGGTCAGGGCGGCCGTGGTGCGCGTCGATGCCCGGCTCGGGATGCCGCTGACCCGCAGTTCGGCCCGGGCCCGCTGCGCCCAGGACGCCGCGCCGAGCCGCTCGAAGGCGTCGGCGGCCGGGGCGAGGAACTGCCGGGCCGCGGTGGCGCCCCGGGCCCGGCGGACCCGGCTGCCGTGCGCCAGGCGGATCCGGGCCAGTTCGAACGGGAAGTGCGCCGCGGCCGGGTGGGCGGCGGCGTGCGCGTAGGCTGCGGCGGCCTCCTCCCCGTCCTCGGCCGTCATGGCCAGGGCGCCGTGGGTGACCAGGTCCAGTCGGGGGGAGACGGCGGGCAGGCCCGCCTCCCGGGCGGCGAGCGCGTGCGCGCGGGCCTGCTCGGTGCGGCCGGAGTGGACGGCGGCCTCGACGAGGTCGAGCAGGGTGCGGGAGGCCTGGTGGGCGTAGGGCTGGAAGGTCCCCGGCGAGGTGATGCCGATGGCCTGGAGGTACGCGCCCTCGTAGTCGCCGTCACTCAGGGCGGCCGTGGTGCCGGCCGCGTCGGCGAGTTGGGTGAGGAAGCCGATCCCGCGCGGGCGGGCCCAGGCGTCGACCACTGCCTGGAGTTCGCGCGCGGTCGCCGTCTGCCCGCGCAGCGCGGCGAGTTGGGCAAGGTAGGCGCGGGTCTGCTGGGCGAACAGCTCGTGCCCGTGCTCCTCGGACCGCCGCAGGGCCCGCTGTCCGGTGCGCTCGGCGGCCTCCCACTCCCCGACGGCCAGCTGGTCCAGCATGATCAGGTGCAGCATCACCATGCCGGTGGACACCGCGCCGGTCTCCAGCTCGCGGGCGACGACGCGCTGGAGGTGCGGGCGGAGCGGGCTGAGGACGTCGAGGTGGTAGGCGGAGACGGCCAACCGGGCCACGTCCCAGGGGTCCTGGCCCGGCAGGTCGGCCGCGGCCCGCTCCACCGGCCCGGTCCAGCCGGCTCCGTGCCGGACGACGTCGCTCCAGGTGGCGCTGTAGATACGGGCCCGCTCGCTGACCCGGTCGCCGAGCCCGGCGAGCAGGTCGTGGGTGCGTTCCCACAGGGTCCGGTCCGCGGCGAACTGGCTGGTGGCGAGCAGCAGGGTGACCAGCCGGTCGAGCTCCTCGGGGTCGCACCCGGTCCTGGCAGCGGTCGGCCGCGCGACGGTCGGTCGTCCGACGGTCGGCCGCGCGACGGCCAGCCGCTCGATCGCGGCGGCGGTCTGCCGGTGGGTGGAGCGCACGTCGCCGTCGTGGTAGAGCCCCTGGTAGCCGGCGGCCAGGACGGCGGCCGGGGACCGGTGCGAGCCGGGGTCGGGGTCGGCCTGGACGAGCCGGCGGGCGTGGCCGAGGCGGGCGGCGTGTCCGGCGATGAACGCCGCGTCGCCGCGCCGGCGGGACCGGTCGGCCTGGTGCTCGCTCAGTTCGGCGGCGCGGGTCAGCCAGGTCACGGCGGTGAGCGCGCCGCCGCGCCGGGTCGCGGACTCGGCGGCGGCCTCCAGGACGGCGGCCACCTCCTCGTCCGGGTCCAGGGTGGCCTCGGCCAGGTGCGCGGCCCGGCGTTCGAGGTTCCCCCGGTGCAGCCGCGCCAGTGCCCGGTGGGCCTCGCGCCGCTGTTCGGGCGTTGCCAGCTGCACGACGCTGGAGCGCACCAGCGGGTGCCGGAAGGCGAATTCGCCGGTGGCCGGCTCGATCACCAGCAGGCCGCGGGCGACGGCCTCGTCGGCGTCGCGCATCCGGTACCGGCCCGCGGGCACCGCACCGTCGCGGGGTCCGGCCGCGACGCCGTCGAGGGCGCCCTTGAGCAACTCCGCCCGGACGGTGGCGTCCAGGCCGGCGATCCGGGTGCCGTAGAGGTGCTGGAGGCGACGGGACGGCGAGGCGCCGCGCAGGGCCCGCGGATCGGCCGGGGGCCGGTCCCCGTGGCGGCCGGTCGGGTGGGCGGGCAGTTCCAGCAGGGCGAGCGGGTTGCCCTGGGCCTGGCCCAGGACGACGCGGCGCAACTGCCGGTCCAGGGTCGGGTAGTGGCCGTCCAGCAGGAGGGCGGCGTCCTCGTCCGTGAGGGTGCCGATCGCCAGTTCGGGCAGTGCGGCGGTGTCGAAGGGGGAGGCGATGTCGGAGCGGACCGCGAGCAGCAACTTCAGCCGGCTGCCGGTCAGTCGGCGGCCGACGAACCCGCAGACCGCCGCGCTGGAGTCGTCCAGCCACTGGCCGTCGTCCAGGACCAGGAACAGCGGCTGTTCGACCGAGGCCGAGGAGAGCAGGCCGAGCACCGCGATGCCGAGGGTCATCAGCGACGGCGGCGTGCCGCCGGTTCCGGCGTGGCCGAAGACGGCGTCGAGGGCCGCGCGGGAGTTGTCCTCCAGCTCGGCGGTGTGCGGCAGCAGTGGGTAGAGGAGCTGGTGCAGCCCCGCGTACGGCAGCTCCGACTCCGCCTCGACCCCGGTGGCCCGGATCACCAACCGCCCCTCCTGGAGCGCCAGTTCGGCGGCGAAGTCGAGCAGGGTGCTCTTGCCGACCCCGGTCTCGCCCCGGAGGAGCAGGGTCCGGCCCTCCGCGGACCGGGCGAACGCGGCCAGGTGTTCGCGTTCGCCGTCCCGGCCGAGCATCGACACGGCTGATCCCACGGTCCAGTTCCCTCCCCATCGAACCTGCAGGCCGTCTTCAACGCTGTGTAGCCTTTTAGCTTTCAACTACCCGGTTGGTTGATTAGACCCGGACAAGGAACCGACTGTCAACCAACCGGTTAGTCGGTGCTGGGCTAAGGTCTGCGCATGCAACGCGACGCCGAAGCCACCAAGCAGAGACTCATCGCGGCCGGGCGGGCCGAATTCGCCGCCCACGGGCTCCACGGCGCCCGGGTGGACCGCATCGCCGAGGTCGCGCGGAGCAACAAGGCGCAGATCTACCACTACTTCAAGAGCAAGGTGGGCCTGTTCGAGGCGGTCTGGAACGCCGCGGTCGAACAGATCATCGGCAGCCTGCCGTTCGACGGAGACGACGACCTCCGCGAGTTCGCGGCCCGGCTCAGCGACATCTACGCCGAGCACCCGGAGATCCCCCGGCTGATCACCTGGCAGAACATGGAGCGCGGCAGTGTGCTGCCCAACGGCTACGCCGTCGACGACGTCCGCCGGCGCATTGCCGTGCTCACCGACGCCCAGGCCCGGGGCGTGGTGTCGGACCGGTTCGAGGCCCGGCTCCTGTTCGCCCTGATGCTCCACCTCGCCATGCTGTGGCCCGCCATCGCCCCCGAGGTGCTGACGGTGGTGGACGTCCACGACGCCGAGGAGCGCCGCGAGCTGGTCCGGCGGGTGGCCGCCTCGCTGCTGGACTGAGCCCGGCCACGGACCGGGTGCGGCGGGCCGGTTCGGACGTACGGAGTCATCCGACCGACCCCGCGTCCGACTCGGCACCGGCGATCGCAGTCGGATGACCGATGCCGTGCCGACGGCCCCCGCGGCACTGTGGAGCCGACGTCAAGGAGGCCCCGCCGGCGTCCGAACCGGTGTGGCACACCCACGAAAGGCGGCTCACCCATGTCCACCTCGAAGACGATTCGCCGCGGCTCGGCCGCCGCGGCGACCGCGGTCGCGGCCCTGATCACCCTCGGCGCCGGACCGGCCCAGGCCGCCGGCTGGCCGCCCCTGCAGCCGGGCGCTCACCTCTACCCGGGCACCACCGGGAGCGGTACCGCGACCACGGTCGACCTGGCCGACCTCGGCACCTGCCACACCCTCCCGACCCCCGTCCGCTCGGTCCAGGTCGCCACCGGCTCCACCTCCATGGTCCTCTACCCGGCCCCGGCCTGCACGGGCCCGGTCCCGTGGGCCACCGGCTCGCTCGCCCGGTCCAACACGCCCTGGCCGATGCTGAGTTACCGCGTCGTCCCGGCCTGACGCCAGCGGCGGCGACGCCGGACGCCGGCGCCGGGGTGCGAGCCGATCGGCTCACACCCCGGCGCTGGCATTTCCGGAGGGGGCAGAGCACCCGTGCCCGGGTCCGGAATCCCGACCGTACGGTTCCGGCCAACTGCGGTGCGGGCGACGGGGAGTTCTACGGCTCAGTTCGGGGGCGCCCGGGAGTCCCTTCTTGAACATGTCCCTGACAGGGCGAGGTGGCGGTGACGGACTGCCCGTGGGGGCGGGCCTTCCGCAGGGGGCCCGGCCGTTCGGTGAATCCGGCCAAGGTGTAGACCACCTGTTCCCTGGGGCCCGCCAGTCGCAGAGGATTCCAGTCTCCGCCCAGGCCTTCCGGCCGGGAGTGGAAGAGAGCGGACCCGCGTCCTGCCATGTCTCGGGTTCCGCCGGACGTCGACGGCGTTGGAGGGGCCTTGTCCGGAGGCGGCGGGGGAGCGCGGTTGTCCGCGTGGTCATGGCTGCGGTGGATCGTGACCGCGGTGGCGACGGTGCTGGTGGTCTCGCTGACCCAGGCGGGAGGCCTGCCACCGGCGCAGGCGTCCGCGCCTGCGTCCGCTGCACCGTCCACGCCCGTGTCCGCGGCATCGAGGACGGTACCGCGGGATCTGCCGATCCTCTCGGTCCCGTCGGCGTCACCGGCCGAGCAGAAGCCGCCGGCCGAACTGAGCCAGCCGGAGGCCGACTTCGCGCCCTTGGTGGCCGGCGAGCACCCGCGGCCCGACGCGCGCAGATCCGCGCGCGCCGCAGCCGCAGCCCCGGCGGCGCCGCAGACCAGCCCGGTCTCCCCGGTCGACGGTGCCGTGGTGGGTTCGGAGACTCCGGCGCTGCAGGTGGCCGCGGCCGGTGACGGCGTCCTGTACTGCTTCAAGATCTCCACCGGGTTCGACGGTCGTTCGGGCAGCGTGGTGGACTCCGGGTGCCTCGACCAGCCGCAGTGGACGGTCCCCAAGCACGTGTTGCACGACGGCGGCCGTTACACCTGGACGGCGGCCACCGCGATGTCCGGCGATACGACCGCGACGCCGCCGCAGTGGGTCGGGCACTTCACGGTCAACCAGCGGGTCGGCGACCCGGGACCGGCGCCGACCGACCACCTGGGCCCGGTGACGGTGAACCTGTTCAACGGCAACGCGCACGTCGAAGCCGCCGGGCCGGCCTTCCAGACCGTCGGCGGATCGGCCGGGGTGAACCTCGCCTACAACTCCCGGGAGGGCGCCCCGCACGGTGTCCGCACGTCGTACTTCAACGACTCCCGGCACGCGGGCACCCCGGACGCGATCCCCGTGATGGTGCGCGGCGAGTCACAGGTCAACCTGGACTGGGGCATCCCGTGGACCGGCAACCCGGACAACCTGCCGTGGCGTGACAACCCGATGCCGCCCGCCCTGGACAAGAACTGGTTCGTCGTGCGCTGGGAGGGCCAGTTCAAGGCCCCGGTCACCGGGGACTTCCGGTTCGCCGGCTCGCACGCGGACGGCGCTCGGATCTGGCTGGGCGACAAGCTGGTCTACGACAACCCCGGGCCCGCCGACCCCGGCGACGACTTCCTGCTGCCCGGCCCGCGTCAGGACCACGACACCGCGTTGAAGGCCGGCCAGCTGCTGCCGATCCGCGTCGAGCTGTACCACCACTCCGACCAGCGTCCGCGCATGGTGCTGTGGGCCAAGAGCAGCACCGGCACCGATGACCAGCGCAGCCACAACCTGACACCGAGGATCGTGCCGACGGAGTGGCTGTTCTCCTCGGACTCCCAGGCGCTCCCGGCGGGTTGGACCCTGTCGGCGCAGTCCAGCGGCTACAGCCATGCCGAGATGCTGGACGGCTCGGTGGTGCTCACCGACGGCGCCGGCGGCAAGCACACCTGGGCCAAGGTCTCCACGGGCGGCTACACGCCGCCGGTGGGTGAGGACGGCGTGCTCGCCTTCGACACCTCGGGCCGGATCACGCTCACCGAGGGCGACACCGTGTCGCTGTTCAACCCCGACGGCACGCTGGCGGCGGTGGAGTCGGTGCTGGACGGCAAGAAGCCGGCCGCACTGCAGTACGTCTACAGCGGGACGCCACCGCGGCTGACGCAGATCAAGGACCCGGTCTCCGGCCGGTCGCACCAGCTCTTCTACAACACCGATGGCACCGACGGCTGTTACGGCGGAGTGTCCCGTCCGCCGGGCTCCGACCCGGCACCGCCGCAGATGCTGTGCCGCATCCGCTACTGGGACGGCAGCGAGACCAGGCTCTGGTACCAGATGGGCACCCTGGCCCGGGTCGAGAACCCCGGCGCGGTTATGCAGGACTTCGACTACGTGGGCCGGGCCTCGGCCAAGCAGCGCTACGACGAGGCCGGGGACAACGAGGAGGAGAAGCAGAAGGCCCTGGACAGCATCGGGCCGCTGGCCACCCTCCGGGGCAGCCTGGCCTACGACTGGGTGGCGCACCAGGCCCCGTCCGCGGCGAACGGGTGCACCAACACCGGTGACATCGCCGCCGCTTGTACGGTGATCGGCTACGACTCGGTGACCGAACAGCCCCAGGAACCGCCCGCCCTGCGCGCGGTGCAGGTGCTGGCGCCGGCCCCGGACGGCCGCTCCGGCGACAAGCGCGCCGAGCACTTCTACCAGTACTACCTCGAACGCAAGCAGGCCACCGTGGCCCTGGCCGGGGTGTACGACTCCACCCGCTCCCGCACCGTGACCTACGACGACGCCGGACGCACGCTGGTCACCACCGACTTCACCGGCGCCAGCATCGCCGCGGAGTGGAACACGAAGGACCAGGCCACCGCAGCCGTCGACAGCGCCGGCCGACGCTCCACCACGGTCTACGACCACGCCGACCGCCCGGTCGACAAGTACGGGCCCGCCCCGGCGGCCTGCTTCACCGGCCAGACCCCGACACCCGCGTGCGCGGCGAAGATGCCGCACACCCACACCACCTATGACGAGGGCTTGGTGGGGCTGTCGGCCGCCTTCTACGACAACCCGGAGCTGGCGGGTGTCCCGACGCTGTTCTCCACCGGGGTCGGCGCCGCCGACGGGGCGCTGTCACGGTCCTGGGGAGCGAGCCCGCCGGTGGCGAACACCGGTGGCTGGTCCGGGCGTTTCACCGGTGAGCTGCAGTTCCCGGCCGCCGGGGAGTACGGCCTCGGGTTCACCGCGGTCGACGGAGTCCGCCTGTGGGTCGACGACGTCCTGACCGTCGACAGCTGGGGCGACAAGGCCTCCGCCACGGTCGCCGGAAAGTACGTCAACACCACGGCCGGCAGCCGGCACCGCGTCCGTGTCGACTACTACAACCGCTCCGGCACGACCGGCGCACTGGCCTTCACCTGGACCCCGCCCGGCGGCGGCGCCCCGGCCCCGGTGCCCGGGACGAACCTCGCGCCCCGGTACGGGTGGGCGACGGGCACGGTCACCGAAGACACCTCCGGGGGCGACCAGGAACGGGCGCCGTCCAAGCGCAGCTTGAGCAGTTACTCCGACCCGGCGGCGGGGATCGACCCGGTGTACGGGCTCATCGTGTCCCGGACGGCTGATCCCGACGGACTGGGCCTGACCGCCCGTACCACCTACGAGCGGCCGGGCGAACACTACCTGCGTCGACTCACCACGGCCATGCCGGCCGGTGAACTCGCCGACCCCGACAAGCGTGCCACGACCACGTACTACGGGGACACCGAGACCCGCGCCAATCCCTGTGACCCCAACGCCCCGGCCGCCAACCAGGGCGGGATGGCCAGGACAGCCGTCGGAGCCAAGCCGGCGAACGGCCCGGCGCTCACCGGTGAGACGGTCTACGACGAGACGGGTCGGGTCGTCGCCGAACGCGTCAACGACGAGGCGTGGGCGTGCACCGGCTACGACGCACGCGGACGGATGGTGAAGAAGAGCGTTCCGGCCTACGGCGCCCAGCCGGCGCGCACCGTCGTGGTCGACTGGGCGGTCGGCGGTGACCCGCTGACCTCGAAGGTGACCGACGAGAACGGCTCGATCACCACGGTGATCGACCTGCTGGGCCAGGAGGTCGGCTACACCGACGCCAACGGCGCCACCTCCACGTCCGTCTACGACCAGGTCGGGCGTCTGATCACCGACACCGCCACCGTCAAGGGCGTGGCCAGCACCGTGGTGTACGCCTGGAACGACGCCAACCAGTTGACCAACGTCAAGGTGGACGGGACCACCGTCGCCACCCCTTCCTATGACGCAGCCACCGAACTGGCCGGAGTCGCCTACGGCAACGGATCCCGCCTGGACTCGCTGGCGCGCAACGGCTCGGGCAAACCGACGGCGCTGACGTGGAAGACCGCCGCGTCCACCGTGGTCGACACCGTCACCCGCTCCCGCGACAACCGCATCACCGACGACGCGGTGACCGAGGACGGTCGGAACACCGCGACCTACTCCTACACCTACGACCCGGTCGGCCGGCTCGTCGCCGCGACCGTCCCGCACCACCGGCTCACCTACCGGTTCGACCCGGTCAACGGTTGCGGAACGGCCAAGGCAGCCGGATCGAACTCCAACCGCACCAGGTCCACCGACAGTTTCGACGGCGCCCCGCCGGTTGCCACCGACTACTGCTACGACGGCGCCGACCGGCTGGCCTCCACCAGCGGCGGCCTGACACTGGCCGTCAGCTACGACACCCACGGCGACACGGTCAAGCTCGGGGGCGACACCCTGGCCTACGACTCCTCCAAGCGGCACATCAGCACGACCGCCGCCGACGGGACGACGATCGCCTACACCCGCGACCCGGCCGACCGGCTGACGGCCCGCACGGTGACCGGCAGCCCGAACGGCGCGGCGAACGGGACCACCCGCTACTCCTACACGTCCAAGCACGACGACGCGGACCTCGTCCTGGACCAGGACGGCCGACTGCTGCAGCGCATCGTGGCACTGCCCGGCGGGGTGCTGCTGACCAAGAACTACGACAAGGCCGCCACCACCAACTGGTCCTACCCCGACATCCACGGCGACGTCCTGTTCACCGCTGACGGCACCGCCGCCCGCACCGGTGCCCTGCATCTGTACGACCCGTTCGGGCAGAACATCGATCCCGTGACCGGCGCGTTCGCCGACATTCCGGTCCCGGCCACCGCGGCCGGCGGCATGGACTTCGGCTGGTTGGGCCAGCACGAGCGGCCGGTGGAGCATCTGGCCGGCCGGCAGGCCATCGAGATGGGCGCTCGCGTGTACCTGCCGGTGCTGGGCCGCTTCCTCCAGGTGGACCCGGTGCCGGGTGGATCGGCCAACGACTACGACTACGTCAACGCCGATCCGGTCAACGGGCTGGACCTGGCCGGGACGTTCTCCTGGAAGTCGGTGGTGCACGTGGCGACCACCGCGGCCGAAGTGGTGGCCTACGTACCCGGCCCGGTCGGAACAGTCGCCTCCGGGGTGGCCGTGGCCGGGCAGCTGGCGCAGGGCAACAAGAAGGCCGCCGCCGAGGACGCACTCGGCATGATTCCCGGCGGAAAGCTGGCGGGCGCCGTCGCCAAGACCGCCGCCAAGGAGGCCTCGACCCTCGGAAAGGCCGCCGAGGCCGTCGAGAAGGCCTGCAACTCCTTCACGCCCGACACCCTGGTCGTGCTCGCGGACGGCACCACCGAACCCATCGGCGCCATCCACGAGGGCGACCGAGTCCTGGCCACCGACCCCGCCACCGGTCACACCGAGGCCGAACCCGTTGCGGAGGTCATCACCGGTCACGGCACCAAGCACCTGATCGACATCGGTGTCGAGGGACCACGACCGGCGACGATCACTGTCACGGCCGGCCACCCGATCTGGGTCCAGGGCCACGGCTGGACCGAAGCCGGGGACATCAGGACGGGTGACCTCGTCCGTGGCGAGTCCGACTCCGCAGCCGTGCGGGTCACCGCCGTCCACGACCGCGGCGAGGTCGCCGACCAGACCGTCCACAACCTCAGCGTCAGCCGCATCCACACGTACTACGTCGAGGTCGGGTCGGTCCGGTTCCTGGTGCACAACGACTCGTGCGGCCGCCCGTACATGGATTTCACCCGGGCCGGCAAGCGGGATGTCGTCGCGCTCAACGCCGAGAAGTACAACGGGATCAACCTCTGCGAATGGTGCGGCCGGGAAGTCACCAAGCCGCAGAAGTCGCAGCGCGGGGTCACCCCTTCCAACGACGAGTGGCAGGTCGACCACATGGAGCCGAAGTCCCAGGGGGGCTCCGGGACCGCTGACAACGGCCAGTTGCTCTGCCGCTGGTGCAACCGGTGGAAAGGGGACAAGTGACAACTTCCGGTACACCGTCCCACGTTGGGCAGCCGGGCCTCCGCTGAGTGCACGACGGAAGAAGCAGGCCGGTGACCACAGCGGAACGCGGTCCAAGCCCCGGCCGTCTGTCGTTCGACCAGGACACACCTCATGAAAGGACCACACACGTGGCCAGAACCGGAGTCAGGAAGAGAAGATCGTTGTGGCGGGTGGTGACCGTCATCGCCGCGATGCTGGGCGCAGCCGTGGGGGTCGGCGCTGCTCCGGCCACCGCCGCGCCCCCAGCGGACATGACCCCGATGGCGCTGATCCAGCTGACGTTCACCAACGTCAGTAACGGAACACTGCTGGACGTCCAGGACGGCAACTACGACGACAACGCGGCCATTTCCGTCAGCCAGGCGCCTGGGTCCGCCACGACGTGGCGCATCAACACGGGCAGCAGCTTCGGCTCGGGGTTCGCCATCGTCAACACCACCACCGGCAAGTGCATGGACCTGACCACCGCCCGCTACCAACTGCGGCAGCAGCCCTGTGACGGGCGGGCGACCGAGCAGTGGTACTTCCAACCGATCTCCGGATCGGCGCAGAAGGCGTTCAGGATCCGCCAGGTCGGCGACAACTCCTGCCTGACCGTCCAGATACCTCCCGCCAGCGACAGCTGGGCGTACACCTACCGCTGCGACAACACGCCGTACCAGCAGTGGACGCTGCCCACCGAGGTCTACCAGACGGCGTGGAACACCGCCGTGGACTACGCGGCCGCCCGGTGCAACAAGGACACCGCGACCTGCTCGTGGTCCACGAGCAGTCAGACACCGCCGTTCACGCTGCCGGAGGCGTGCGTCTCGCCGATCTGGTTCAACGACACCTCGACTACGATCCCGTGGGAGTTCTCGCTGAGCACCACCACGGGGTGGAGCAACATGATCGGCTTCAAACTGGGGGGAACCCTGCAGGTCGGTGGCGACATCGGTCTCGCGAAGGTTCAGCTCCAAATCATCGGCGAGATCAACGGCTCGACCACGGTGGACCTCAAGCAGGAGTTGGGCAGCAAGCTGACCGTGAGCGTGCCCCCGCGCCAGTACGGCTGGGTCACGTTGTCCGAACTGGCCACCAAGGCCACCGGAACCTGGACGTTCGACACCCAGGGCTTCCCGTGGACCGCCGACGACACCATCACCGTGCCCCTCAAGTACGACACCAAGGGCGGCGCGAGCATCTACAGCGCACGGACCAGGCCCACGTTCACCAACTGCGCGGGAACCGCGTAGCAGCGCCCGGTCGGTCCTGGACGCGGCGGCCCGGTCGAGCCGGGGGCCGTCGCGTCCAGGCCGGCCGGTCAGACGGACCAGAAGGGATCGTCGTAGCGGGGGAGGACGTCGAGGTTGCCGTTGGCCGTGACGGGCTCGGGGGTGGGGATGCCGAAGGGGTCGCGGTCGCGGATCACCGGGATGGGGCCGACCGAGGCGGTGAAGGTGATGTTGCCGGGGGCGCCGAAGGTGATGGCGATCTCGGAGCCGTCCGGGGTGGAGGCGAAGATGGCGGGCTGCCGAGGGTTGACCGCGGTGATGGTGTAGCCCTTGGCCTGCCAGCTGCGTTCGACCACGCCCAGCAGGGCGCCGTACTTGGCCCGGGTCACCTTGGTCATGATGTAGCGGTCACGGGCGGCGGTGGCGTAGCCGAGGGACTCCTCGTAGTAGCCCTCCGCGGACTGTTCGGTGGAGCGGGGCCAGCCGTCCCAGTACAGCAGCGGCGGGCGGATGCCGGACATGGAGTCGTCGAGCAGGGCGTTGAGCTGCTGGACGGCCTGTTCAGGGGTCATGGGGGCCTTCAGTTCGACCAGAAGGGGTCGTCGTACTTGGGGACGTCGTCCGGGTTGCCGTTGGACATGGTCGGAACGGGGGTGGGGGTTCCGAAGGGGCCGTGGACCACCGGGACGGGGGAGACGTGCGCCGTGATCTCGATGAGCCCGGAGGGGTAGAAGGTGATCCCGACGCCCGCGCCGTCCGGGGCACTGGCGACGCTGCCGGGCGGGTTGGCGGCGCTCCGGGTGACGGTGTACCCCTTGGCCTTCCAGCCGCGTTCGATCATGTCCAGCAGGGTGCCGTACTTGGCCGGCGCGATCCTGGTCATGATGTGGCGTCGGCGGTCGGCGTCCGCGTAGTTGAGGGAGTGCTCGTCGAGGCCCTTGGAGTACTGCTCGACCGCGTCGGGGTTGTCGTCCCAGTAGCGCAGCGCCGGCTGGACGTCGGCCAGCGACTCGTTGAGCAGGGCGTCCATC
Organism: Kitasatospora sp. NPDC058162; assembly: GCF_042884005.1. Classification (NCBI taxonomy): domain Bacteria; kingdom Bacillati; phylum Actinomycetota; class Actinomycetes; order Kitasatosporales; family Streptomycetaceae; genus Kitasatospora; species Kitasatospora sp. NPDC058162. The sequence continues at coordinate 29,210 of NZ_JBHVUS010000001.1, read as the reverse complement.
CGCTGGAGGGCCTGGTCGGCCGGTACGAGCTGCTTGGGCGCCCCGGTGCCGGATGCCCCGCCGCCGGACGCGCCGGTGCCGGCCGAGCACGCGGTCAGGGCGAGCGCCAGCGCGGCGACCGCGGTGCCCAGGCCCAGTCGGCGGGTGCCCCGCCGCGACCCGCTCATCGGCCCTCCTGCTTCGTCACGTTGTCGTACTTGCCCGCCACGATCTGGCCGATGTTGTTGATCGACTCCAGCTCCGCCTTCTTGGCGGGGTCCTTCGAGACGTCCATGTTGGGATCCTCCATGTAGTTCGAGTGGGAGTCGAAGGAGAGCGGCGCTCCGTCCGCGACGGCGAACCGGTTGGCGCCGAAGTCCTTGGCGGCCGGGTCCTTCCCGAAATAGAGGTCGTTGGTGTCGCCGAAGTCGTCGTAGAGCTCGTTGGCGACCTTGCCACCGGTCCAGGCGCCCAGCGGTCCGGCGATGTACCCCCCGATGGCCGCCCCCGAGCCGTCGGCCGCGACCCGCTCCTTCGCGGGCAGGTGGCTCACCGGGTCGTTCTGGGCGTCGCCGACCCAGACGTGCTTCGGGTCGATGTGGAGCTGCGAGGCCTTGTCCGCCCCGGTGCCGGGGCTGCCGACCAGGATGATGTCGTCGGCGCCGGTGCCGCCGCCCTGCCCCGCCGCCATGCCCACCGTGGTCGAGCCGTAGCTGTGGCCGAGGGCGACGAGGTGCGCCGGGGCGCCTTCGTGGCTGGCGCGCAGGCCGCTCATGAACTTGTCGTAGTTCTCGCCGCCCTTCTGGGCGCGGTCGGGGAGCATCACCTCGAGGACCTTGGGGTCGCCGTCCAGCGGGCCCGGCGGGGGGTCGTACCCCAGCCAGACCATGGAGGCGGTCTCCGCGGTCGGGTCGGCGTTGTGGGCGGCCTGCCACACGTTGCGGGCGCGGTCGGCGTCCTTGCCGCCGACGTCGGAGAGCTTGGTACCGAGCCCGGGCACGTACGCGCTGACGTTCTTCGCGGTGTCCGGGTTGCCCCAGGATAGGCAGCCCCGCCCCTGGCCCTCGTCGCTGACGGCCATCAGGAAGGCGGGTGGCGGCTCCTTGGTCTTCGCCTGGTCGAGCTTGGTCTTGATGGCGCGGAAGCCCGCCAGCTTCTGCTTGTCGGCGTCCGAGGGGTTGGGCTTGTTCTCGTACTCCTTGGTCAGCCGGTCCAGGTTGAGCAGGTTGGCCTGGTTGCGGGCGACCGCGGGGATGCCGTCGCGGTTGCCGAGCAGGTCCGGATGGGCCTGGATCAGGCGCTGCTGCTCGTCCGGGGTGAGGCCCTTCCACCAGGAGTTGACCTCGGTGGGCTGGGCGTCCTTGGGCGGGAAGCCGGCGTCGAGCAGGTCCTTGCCCAGTTGGCCGACGTTCTTCTGGTCGGCGGCGGCGTTGTCGAGGTTGAGGCCGGCGCCGGTCTTGGCGCGCGCGGTCAGGTCGTCGAGCGCCTTGGAGATCTTCTGGTCGGCGGTGTCCGCCTCGCTGATCGCTTGGGCTATCCGGTCCGAGACGGCCTTCGCCTTCTGCGGCGTGTCGTAGTCCGGGTCGTGGCGTTCGGCCGCGCTCGGGGCCGGCCAGGTGACCTTCCCGTCCTCGGCCACCGTGAGGCCCAGGGTCTTCGCGTCCGCGAGTGCCTGCTGCAGCTTGGACTGCGCCAGCCAGAAGCTCTCCGAGGCCTCGCGCAGCAGACCCGACATGCAGGACAGCTCGGTGTGGGCCGCGTCGAGGCGGGTACTGGTCGTCTCCATCGCCTGGTTGGCCACGCCGGCGGCGTTGCCCACCCACCGGCCGTCGAAGAGGTGCTTGAGGACCTGGGTGTTCAGGTCGTCGGCGTGCTTCTTGAAGTTGTTGGAGAGCGTGTCGTAGGCGGTCGCCGCGGTGTCCAGGGGATCCATGTGGGCGTCGCGCAGCTGGGCGAGGTCGACCATCAGCTCGCCTTGGGGGAGTACGGGCCGTACGGGCCGGTTCCGACGCCGTTCAGGCCGTTCGCCCCGTTGTGGTCGGCGTTGCGGTAGTTGGTCGCGGTCGCCGAGAACTTCGTGCTGATGCCGTCGACCTCGGTGCCCAGCTTGCGCAGGCACTCCTCCCAGGCTGCCGAGCAGGCCTTCAAGGAGGCCGCGGTCCGCCAGCCGGCGAGCCCGGCGACCGCGTCGTCGGAGGGCTGGTAGATGTGCTTCAGCTCCTCCGGCATGGCCTGGCCGACGTTGTGGGCGAGGGTCGACGCCGCGTCCAGGTCGGCCGGGTTGACTCCGAAGGACGGGCCCGGCACGGCCGGCGGGGCGTAAGGACCCGCCGGGCCGTAGATGCCGCCGGGGCTGTATATGCCCGGGCCGTCGGCGCTCGCGTACGCGTTGATGGTTTCCCCCTGTGGTCGATCAAGCGATCGGTGCCGGGGCCAGGACACGTACAACAGCAGGTCACACGCCTCGCACACAGGCACCAAGGTCGAAAAAGTAGCAGATCGCGATTCCGCTTCCGATCACCGGTGCCGGGTGCGGTGGCCGACGCCGCCCCTCGGAGTTCGGGATCGTCCCGGGGGAGGACGGCGGGGTGCGGGCGGGGCGTCCGGGCGCTGTCCCTACGGGCTGAACGCTCCCTGTACCAACGAGCCCGAAGCGGCATCGACTTGGTACGAGGCCGGCCTCGCGCCGGGGCCCGCGCCGGGGCTCAGAACGACTGTGACAGCCCAGCACGGTCGCCATTCACCGTCGACCTGCGCGAGCTGGGGCTCCGGCACAGGAACCGGGCCCGCGCCCCGGACGCGGGGTGCGGGCCCGGGACCAGGCTGCCATGTTCAGTACGCGTGGACGGGCGGAGTCCGGGAGCTCTTCGGCTCAGGCCGTCGGCAGCGGCTGCGGGGCCGTGGGGCCGGTGTAGCGGGCGGCCGGGCGGATGATCTTGGGGTCGGCGGCCTGCTCCAGGATGTTGGCGCTCCAGCCGATCGCCCGGGCCGCGGCGAAGGTGGGGGTGAACATCTCCCTCGGCAGGCCGCAGAGGTGCATCACCACGCCGGCGTAGAACTCGACGTTGGTGTGCAGTTCGCGGCCCGGCTTCAGCTCGGCCAGGATCGCCTCGACCCGGGCCTCCACCTGGACGGCGAGGTCGACCAGCTCGCCGCCGAAGGACTTCGCGACGCCGCGCAGCATGCGGGAGCGGGGGTCCTCGGTGCGGTAGACGGCGTGGCCGAAGCCCATGATCCGGTCGCCGGCGAGTACGTGCTCGCGGATCCAGCCGTCGATCCGCTCCGGGGTGCCGATCGCGTCCAGGGTGTCGAGTGCCCGGCTGGGCGCGCCGCCGTGCAGCGGCCCGGAGAGCGCGCCGAGACCGCCGACCAGGCAGGCGACCAGGTCGGCCCCGGTGGAGGCGATCACCCGGGCGGTGAAGGTGGAGGCGTTGAAGCCGTGGTCCACCGTGGAGATCAGGTACTGCTCGACCGCCCGGGCCTTGGTCGGCTCGGGCTCCTCGCCGGTCAGCATGTAGAGGTAGTTGGCCGCGTAGCCGAGGTCGTCGCGCGGTTCTATCGGCTGCTCGCCCTGCTGCAGCCGGTGGAGCGCGGTCAGGACGGTGGGTACCAGCGCGGTGGCGAACAGCGCGTCCTCGATCCGCTGCTCGGGTGCGGTGTCGTAGAGCGGACGGACGCCGCGGTCGGCGCCGGCGATCGAGAGCGCGGCGCCCAGGGCGGCGAGCGGGCCGCCGTTCACGGTGCTCGCGGCGAGCGCGGGCAGGAGCGGGCGCAGCGCGTCGGGCAGGCGGCGCAGCGGGGTGGTGCGGGCGAGGAAGTCGGCGCGGCCGGGCGCGTCCGGCAGCTCGCCGAGGAGCATCAGGTGCCAGACGTCCTCCAGGGTGCGCTGCTCGGCGAGGTCGATCGCCGAGTACTGGCGGTAGCGGTAGAAGCCCTCCAGTCCGCGGACGTCGCCGAGTTCGGTCTCGGTGACCACGACGCCCTTGAGGCCGCGGGGGACCTCGATCTCGGTGGTGCTCGGCATGGCAGTGGCCTTTCTCGTGGATCTCTCCGGCTGCGGCTGCGGCTCCGGTTGCGTGCTGCTGGCTTTCGGTTTCCGGCTGCCGGCGACGTTCTTCACTCTCCGACTGTTGATCCATGTTGTCAACGTTGATTGAAATCAATGTGTAATACTGAGGTCCATCAAGACGCGGAGGCACCACAGGCGGAGGCGTCACAGGAGGATGAGGGCGGACGATGGCCGAACGCTTGACCACCCAGCAGGTCGCCGAGCAGCTCGGCGTGAAGGTGGAGACGGTGTACGCCTACGCCAGCCGCGGGCAGCTCAGCAGCGAGCGCGCCCCGGGGGGCAAGGGCAGCACCTTCGACGCCCGGGAGGTCGCCGAGCTGGCCGCCCGCGGCCGTCGCACCCCCGTACGACCGGCGGCGGGCGAGCCGTCGGGCGGCGGGGCGGGGTGGGCGAGCGAACCGGTCAGGGTCCGGACCGGACTGACCCTGATCGAGCACGGCCGGCTCTACTACCGCGGCCGCGACGGCGTCGAACTGGCCGCCCGGCACGGCTTCGAGGCCGCGATCGGCTGGCTCTGGGGGCTGGGCACCGAGGCCCCGGTGGAGCTGCGGGTACCGCCGGCCACCGCCGAGGCGCTGGCCCGTACCGCCGCCACGCTGCCCGACGGGACCAGGCTGCCCGACCGGCTCCGGATCTCGGCCACCGTCGCCGCCGCGCTCGACCCGCTGCGCTTCGACCTGCGCGAGCAGACCGTCCGGGCCGCCGGGGCGGCCCTGATCGCCGGGATGGTGGAGGCGCTGCCGCGCACCGCGCCCGACCCCGGGCCCGACGCCCCGCTGGCCGCGCGGTTGTGGAGCCGGCTGGCCACCGCCGCCCCCACGCCCGAGGCGCTGACCTGCCTGGACCGGGCCCTGGTGCTGCTGATCGACCACGAGCTGGCGGTCTCCACCGTGGCGGCGCGGCTGGCGGCCTCGGCGCGGGCGGATCCGTACGCGGTGGTCTCCGCCGGACTCGGCGCCACCGACGGCCCGCTGCACGGCGCGGCCAGCCCGCTGGCACACCGGATGCTCGCCGAGGTGCTGGCCGACGGCGCGGTGCCGGTGGTCTCCGACTACCTGCGCACCGGCCGACCGATCCCGGGGCTCGGCCACCGGCTCTATCCGGACGGCGACCCCCGGGCGGTCGCGCTGCTCGACGCGGTCCGTCAACTCGACGGCGGCGCAGCCGTGGTGACGGCGGTCTCCGACGTGGAGGCGGCCGCCGGCCCGGCCGGGCGGCCGGCCCAGCGGGCCAACATCGACCTGGCGTTGGCCGCCATGGCACTGGCCGCCGGGATGCCGGCGGAGTCCGGCGAGGTGGTCTTCGCCGTGGCCCGCACCCCGGGCTGGCTGGCCCACGCGATGGAGGAGTACCGCGAGGAGCCCCTACGGATGCGGGCCCGGGCCACCTACACCGGGCCGCGCCCGCGCGGCGACGAGGCCGATCCGCCCTCCGGCGCGGGTGGCGGGCCGTCCTCACCGAACTGAGCGGACGAGTGGAGGGGTCGGCCAGGTGGGCGGCCCCTCCACTCGTCTGTCACTCAACAGGGTGAGAGCGTGGCCCGCCGACCGGTCGGCCAGGGTGTCCGGTGACCCCCCCGGGGGGGCTCAGGCCAGGAAGCCCCGGAGCAGGGAGGCCGTCGCGGCGAGGTGTTCCTCGGTGGCGCGGCGGGCGGCGGCGCCGTCGCCGTCGAGGATGGCCCGGACCATGGCGCGGTGCTGCTCGGCGGCGTGTTCGATGTTGCGGTCGAGCATGGGGATCGCGTTCAGCAGGTCGTTGAGGCGCATCCTGGCCTCGGCGATGGCCGCGGCGAGGGCGGGGGAGCCGGTGAGTTCGCCGATGGCGAGGTGGAAGCGCGAGTCCAGCTGGCGGTACTGCTCCGCCGGGGCGGCGTCCAGCTCGGTCAGCCGGTCCACCAGGTGAGCGCGCTGTTCGGGGGAGAGGGTGCGCCGGGCGGCGGCCTCGGCGGCGCCGACCTCCAGGACCTGCCGGTAGGTCAGCGCGTCCTCGAGCGCACCGCCGAGGTCGCGGGCGGCGCGGCGCAGGTCGGCGACGTCCGGTTCGGGCATCCGGTAGGTGACGAAGGTGCCGCCGTAGCGGCCGCGGCGGGGCTCGACGCAGTCGGCCTGCTGGAGCGTGCGGAGCGCCTCGCGCAGGGTCTCGCGGCTGACGCCGAGCCGGGCGGCGAGGTCGCGTTCGGCGGGCAGCCGGTCGCCGGGGCCGAAGACGCCGAGCTTGATCGCCTGGAGCAGCCGTTCGACGGTCTCCTCGAAGGCGTTGCCGGTTCGGATCGGGCGGAATATCGCCCCGGCCTCCCAGTCGAGCAGCGCCTGCTCACGTGTTACGTCCACGTCCACGCCGGAATCGTACCTGCGATCGGATCTCCCGCACTCGTTCGCGTCCCGCTCTTGACGTGGCCACCGTCCAGCCGGAACGATGCTGCTCACCCACCCAATGGTCTGACTTTAGACCATTGAAGAGCCGTTCGACCGTCGAAGCCGCCGGGGGAGTGCGCCACGCCGTCGTGGCCGCGCGCACCCCGGCACACCCTCAACCCCCAGGGGTGCCCATGACCGACGCACGCTCACCCGACCACCCTGGCCCCGCCGTGTTTCCGGTGGACTCCTCCCCCGTTTCCGCCGACGAACAACGCCTCCGCGAGCTCGGCTACACCCAGGAGCTGGCCCGCTCGATGTCGGGCTTCTCCAACTTCGCCGTCTCCTTCTCCATCGTCTCGATCCTGTCCGGCTGCCTGACCCTCTACGGGACGGGGATGAAGACCGGCGGCCCGGCCCTGATCATCTGGGGCTGGCCGGTGGTCGGCCTGCTGACGCTCTGCGTCGGCCTCGCGATGGCCGAGATCTGCTCCAGCTACCCGACGGCCGGCGGGCTGTACTACTGGTCCGCCAAGCTGACCCGCAGCCGGAGCAGCGGCCCGGCCTGGAGCTGGTTCACCGGCTGGTTCAACTTCCTCGGCCAGGTCGCGGTGACCGCCAGCGTCGACTACGGCGCCGCCTTCTTCACCAACGCGTTCCTCGAACTCCGCTTCGGCGTCGCGGCCACCCCCGCGCACACCATGGAGATCTTCGCGGTCATCCTGGTGGCGCACGGCCTGCTCAACACCTTCGGGGTGCGCCTGGTCGCCGTCCTCAACAGCGTCTCCGTGTGGTGGCACCTGGTGGGCGTCGCGATCATCGTCGGCGCGCTCGCGCTGCTCCCCGAGCGGCACGCCTCCGTCTCCTTCGTCCTCACCGAGTTCGTCAACCGCACCGGCTTCCACAGCCAGTTCTACGTCGCGATGCTCGGCCTGCTGATGGCCCAGTACACGCTCACCGGCTACGACGCCTCCGCGCACATGACCGAGGAGACCCAGGACGCCGCCCGCTCCGGCCCGCGCGGCATCGTCAACGCCATCACCGTCTCCCTGGTGGCGGGCTGGATCCTGCTGCTCGGCATCACCTTCGCGATCCGTGACTACGACGGCGCGCTCAAGAGCGACACCCAGGTCCCGCCCGCGCAGATCTTCATCGACGCGATCGGCTCCGGCGGCGCCCAGTTCCTGCTGCTCATCGTCATCGGCGCCCAGTTCTTCTGCGGGATGGCCTCCGTCACCGCCAACTCCCGCATGATCTACGCCTTCTCCCGCGACGGCGCACTGCCCGGCTCCCGCCTCTGGCACCGCATCTCCCCGCGCACCCAGACCCCGACCAACGCGGTCTGGCTGGCCACCGGCGGCGCGCTGCTGCTCGGACTGCCCGCGCTCTGGAACAACACCGCCTACACGGCGGTGACCTCGATCTCCGTCATCGGCCTCTACATCTCCTACGTCATCCCGGTGTACCTGCGGCTGCGCCAGGGCGAGGACTTCCCGCGCGGGCCGTGGCACCTGGGGCGCTGGAGCCGGCCGATCGGCGTGGTCGCCGTCGCCTGGACAGCGGTGATCACCGTCCTGTTCATGCTGCCCACCGCCAGCCCGATCACCGTCGACACCTTCAACTACACCCCGGTCGCCGTGGCCGTCGTGGTCGGCTTCGCCGGCGTGTGGTGGCTGGCCTCGGCCCGGCACTGGTTCACCGGGCCGCACGTCGGCGCCGCGCCGTCCTCGCTGACCGAGCCGTCCGCACTGTCCGCGCCGACCGTACTGTCTGCGCCGACCGCACCGCCCACGCCCGACGCCCTGGACACCGAACAGGAGACCCGATGACCACCCCCCGGCTCACCCTCGACGAGCTGCGCACCCGCGTCGCCGACGGGTCCGTGGACACCGTCGTGCTCGCCATGACCGACATGCAGGGCCGCCTCCAGGGCAAACGCGTCGCCGCCGAGTACTTCCTCGACGACGTCGTCCCCGGCGCCGCGGAGGGCTGCGGCTACCTGCTGGCCGTCGACGTCGACATGAACACCGTCGACGGGTACGAGGTCTCCTCCTGGGAGAACGGCTACGGCGACCTGACGCTGCGCCCCGACCTCGCCACCCTGCGGTCCGTCCCCTGGCATCCCGCCACCGTCATGGTCCAGTGCGACGTCGTCCAGCACGACGGCACCCCGGTCGCCGTCTCCCCGCGCCAGGTCCTCCAGCGCCAGCTCGACCGGCTGGCCGGCTACGGCTGGCAGGCCCAGGCCGCCACCGAGCTGGAGTTCATCGTCTTCCGGGACAGCTACGAACAGGCCTGGGACAAGGACTACACCCGGCTCACCCCGGCCAACCAGTACAACGTCGACTACTCCATCCTCGGCACCGGCCGCATCGAGCCCCTGCTGCGCCGCCTGCGCAACGGCATGGCCGGCGCCGGCCTCACCGTCGAGTCGGCGAAGGGCGAGTGCAACCTCGGCCAGCACGAGATCGCCTTCAAGTACGCCGACGCCCTCACCACCTGCGACAACCACGCCGTCTACAAGACCGGCGCCAAGGAGATCGCCGCCCAGGAGGGCTGCAGCCTCACGTTCATGGCGAAGTACGACGAACGCGAGGGCAACTCCTGCCACATCCACCTGAGCCTGCGTGACGAGCAGGGCGCCCCGGTGTTCGCCGGGGACCGTCCGTACGGCTTCTCCCGCACCATGGAGCACTTCCTGGCCGGCCAGCTCGCCTGCCTCGCCGACTTCGCCCTGCTGTTCGCCCCCACCGTCAACTCCTACAAGCGCTACGTCCCCGGCAGCTTCGCGCCCACCGCCATCGCCTGGGGCCGGGACAACCGCACCTGCGCGCTGCGCGTCGTCGGCCACGGCCCATCGCTGCGCTTCGAGAACCGCGTGCCCGGCGGCGACGTCAACCCGTACCTCGCGGTCGCCGCCCTGATCGCGGCCGGACTGCACGGCGTCGAGCAACAGCTCGAACTCCAGCCGGAGTTCACCGGCAACGCCTACGCCTCCGACGCGCCCCGGGTGCCCGCCACCCTGCGCGACGCGGTCGACGCCTTCGAGCGCAGCGCCGTCGCCACCGAGGCCTTCGGCAAGGACGTCGTCCGGCACTACACCCACGCCGGGCGCACCGAACTCGCCTCCTACCAGCGGGCGGTGACCGACTGGGAGCGGCGCCGCGGATTCGAGCGGCTGTGACCCGCGTGACCAAGGGAACCCACATGACCGACATGACCGACGTGACGGACGTGACCGACGTGACGGACGTGACGGAGGTGACCGACGTGACCCGCGAAGAAGGCCGACGGCCCCTCATCGGCATCAGCAGCTACCAGGAGGACGCCGCCTGGTCCGTCTGGAACCAGTGCGCCTCCCTGGTGCCCCAGACGTACGTCGACGCCGTCGTCCGCGCCGGCGGCACCCCGGTGCTGCTGCCGCCGCAGCCCGGCGGGGCCGGCCACCTGCTCGACGCCCTGGACGGACTCGTCCTCGCCGGCGGATCGGACATCGACCCGGCCCGCTACGCGGCGGCCCCCGACCCGCGCACCGGCCCGCCGCAGCGCGGCCGCGACGACTGGGAGAGCCGGCTGCTCGGCGCCGCCCTCGCCCGGGACCTGCCGGTGCTCGGCGTCTGCCGCGGCATGCAGTTGCTCAACGTCGCACTCGGCGGCAGCCTGGTCCAGCACCTGCCCGACGGCAGCCACCAGACCGTCCCCGCCCGCTTCGTCCGCCACCGGGTCGGCCTGGCGGACGGCAGCCGGCTCGCCGCCGTCCTGGGGCCCGCCACCGAGGTCTCCTGCTATCACCACCAGGCCGTCGACCGGATCGGCACCGGCCTGCGGGCCACCGCGCACAGCGCCGACGGCACCGTCGAGGCGCTCGAACTGACCGGCCACCGCTTTGCGTTGGGCGTCCAGTGGCACCCGGAGACCGACCCCGACGACGACCGCCTGTTCCACGCGCTCATCACCGCCAGCCGGACCGACAGTCATACCGCCAGCCAGGCCACCAGCCATCCCGTCAGCCGGACCACCAGCCGGACCGCTACCCAGAGGGAGACCACCCGATGACCGAACCGGACCTCTTCGAGGTCGTCAACCCCGCCACCGAGGAGGTGATCACCACCGTCGAACTGGCCGGCCTCGCCGAGACCGACGCCGCCGTCGCCCGCGCCCGCGCCGCCTTCGACACCTGGCGCCGGGTGGCCCCCGCCGACCGCGCCCGGCTGCTGCGCGCCTTCGCCGCCGCCGTCGACGCCGACCGCGAGCACCTCGCCGCCCTGGAGGTCGCCAACGCCGGCCACACCATCGGCAACGCCCGCTGGGAGGCGGGCAACGCGCGGGACGTCATCGAGTACTACGCCGCCGCCCCCGAGCGGCTGTTCGGCCGGCAGATCCCCGTCGCCGGCGGCATCGACGTCACCTTCCAGGAGCCGATCGGGGTCGTCGGGGTCATCGTGCCCTGGAACTTCCCGATGCCGATCGCCGCCTGGGCCCTCGCCCCGGCGCTCGCCGCCGGCAACACCGTCATCGTCAAACCGGCCGAGCTCACCCCGCTCACCGCCCTGCGCCTCGGCGAACTCGCCCTGGAAGCCGGGATCCCCGAGGGGGTGCTGCAGATCCTGCCCGGCCGCGGCCCGGTCGTCGGACAACGCTTCGTCACCCACCCCGACGTGCGCAAGGTCGTCTTCACCGGCTCGACGAGGGTCGGCAAGGAGATCATGGCGGGCTGCGCCGCCCAGGTGAAGCCCGTCACCCTCGAACTCGGCGGCAAGAGCGCCAACATCGTCTTCGCCGACGCCGACCTCGCCAAGGCCGCCGCGACCGCGCCCTACGCCGTCTTCGACAACGCCGGCCAGGACTGCTGCGCCCGCTCCCGGATCCTCGTCGAGGCCTCCGCGTTCGACGACTTCATGGCGCTCCTGGAACCGGCCGTGCGCGGCGTGCGGGTCGGCGACCCGACCGACGAGAAGACCGAGATGGGCCCGCTGATCTCCGCCGCCCACCGTGATCGGGTCTCCTCGTACGTCCCGGACGGCTCGGCCGTCGCCTTCCGCGGCAGCGCCCCCGACGGGCCCGGCTTCTGGTACCCGCCGACCGTCCTCGCGCCCGTGCGGCACGACGACCGCGCCTTCACCGAGGAGGTCTTCGGCCCGGTCGTCGCCGTCGTCCCGTTCCGCGACGAGGAGGACGCGCTGCGCATCGCCAACGCCACCGAGTACGGCCTGTCCGGCTCCATCTGGACCAGGGACCTCGGCCGCGCGCTGCGCGTCTCGCGCGGCGTCGAGGCCGGCAACCTCTCCGTCAACTCGCACTCCTCGGTGCGCTACACCACGCCGTTCGGCGGCTTCAAGCAGTCCGGCCTGGGCCGCGAGCTCGGCCCGGACGCCCTCGACGCCTTCACCCAGACCAAGAACGTCTTCATCTCCACGGAGGAATGATCAGCATGACCCAGCGACTCGACGGCCGCGTGGCCGTCATCACCGGCGCCGGCAGCGGCATCGGCCTGGCGACCGCCCGCCGCTTCGCCGCCGAGGGCGCGAAGGTGGTCTGCGTCGACCTCGACCCCGAGACCGGCGCCAAGGCCGCGAACGAGGTCGGCGGCCTGTTCATCCAGGCCGACGTCACCGACGAGGCCGCCGTGCGCGACCTCTTCCAGCGGGCCGTCGACGAGTACGGCCGCCTCGACATCACCTTCAACAACGCGGGTATCTCGCCGCCGGACGACGACTCCATCCTCACCACCGGCCTGGAGGCCTGGAAGCGCGTCCAGGAGGTCAATCTCACCAGCGTCTACCTGTGCTGCAAGTACGCGATCCCGCACATGCAGCGCCAGGGCAAGGGCTCGATCATCAACACGGCGTCGTTCGTCGCCGTGATGGGCGCGGCCACCTCGCAGATCTCGTACAGCGCCTCCAAGGGCGGCGTGCTGGCCATGTCCCGCGAGCTGGGCGTGCAGTTCGCCCGCGAGGGCATCCGCGTCAACGCCCTCTGCCCCGGCCCGGTGAACACCCCGCTGCTGCAGGAACTGTTCGCCAAGGACCCGGAGCGGGCCGCCCGCCGTCTGGTCCACATCCCGCTGGGCCGGTTCGCCGAGCCCGAGGAGATCGCCGCCGCGGTGGCCTTCCTCGCCTCCGACGACTCCTCGTTCATGACCGCCAACACCTTCCTCGTCGACGGCGGCATCTCCGGCGCCTACGTGACCCCGCAGTAGCCGCGACGGCCGGACCCCTGAGTTCGGACTCCAGACCCCGGATTCCGCTGCGCCCGTACCGCGAATCGTGAAGACTGAGTGAAGTTCCCGTGTGCCGGACGGTTCCGGCGCACGGGAACTCCCCATGCGCACCATGACACAGCATCAGCACAGTGCCATTCCGCAGAAGTCCACGAGACGAGGAACGCACGTCATGAGCATCGGCATCCGAGCCCTGCGGTCCGCAGGCGCCGCCACCATCGCCCTGGCCACCGTCGGAGCCCTCGCGCTGGGCACGGCCGGCAGCGCGACGGCCGACACCGGTCCGACCGACCCGGCGGCCAACACGGCCATCGACCTGCCCCTCCCGCCCGGCGCCGTCCTGAGCGATCCCGCCGCGGTCAACGACAAGGGGGTGATCGTCGGCTACGTCACCGATCCGACCAACCATGATCTGCCGGTCCGTTGGGACGCGGACCTCACCCCCACGGCACTCCCGCTGCTGCCCGGGGACGGGGACGGCCGCGCCGTGGCCGTCAGCGACGACGGCAGCGCCGTCGGCTACTCGGGGAACCACACGGTGCGCTGGGCCCCCGACGGCACGGTCTCCGTGCTGCCGCTGCTGCCCTCGGACACCGCCGGCTGGGGCTACATCTACGCGATCAGCCGCACCGGCACGGCGGTCGGGCACTCCGCGGCCGGCCAGGCCTCCCACGCGGTGAAGTGGGGCCCGGACGGCCGGGCCGTCCCGCTCGCCGCGCTGAGCGGTGACGTCAACAGCACCGCCGTCTCGGTCAACAGCTCCGGCGCGGTCGCCGGGCTGTCCTACTCGGCGTCCGGCGTCGCCCACCCCGTGAAATGGGCTCCGGACGGCACCCCCACCGCCCTCGACCCGACCTCGGCCTACCAGGACGTCTGGGTCGTCCAGATCAACGACGCCGGCACCGTACTCGGGAAGGCCACGCCGACCGGCGCCGCCAACGACCAGTGGCGCTCCCTGACCTGGAACACCGACGGCACCGTCACCGACCTCGGCCGGCACTCCACGGCCATGGCCCTCAACGCCACCGGCACCGTCGTCGGCCAGCAGGGCGGAGCGGACAACATCGACTACACCGCCACGAGTTGGAGCCCGGACGGCACCGCCACGACGATCGGCGCCGACTACGACTACACCACCGCCGTCGCCGTCAACGACGCCGGCCTCTCCGTCGGCTACACCGGCACCAAGGTGCCGTCGGCCCAGGAGCGCCACGCCCTCCGCTGGGCGCCCGACGGGACCCTGACCGAACTGAACGAGGCCCCGGGAAGCTACTCCTACCCCGTGGCCGTCAACAACCCCGGCCTGACCGTCGGCGTCCGGATCACCTACCCGACACCCACCAGCCCCACCCGCACCGCGGTGATCTGGCGCCCCTAGCCCCCACCCGCCCGTTGTCGAAGCTGGTGAGGGAACCGCGGCGATCGCCCGGGATCCACGAGTGGGTGAGCGGACGGTGGCGCGATCGTCTTGGTGCGGGAACGCACGGCCCCCGGGCGGCGGGCGTCTGATCGAACGGGTGAAACACCTTGAGGTGACATGCCAAGTCCCTGTGGTGCGGGAACTCCTCCGCAGACGCACGGATGCTGTCCAGGATCGTCCCGGATGCCTTGTGCTGCGTCCAGAGGAGCTATTTCGTGTCCATGATCCGCACCGCGCAGGGGCGGGCGTTCCCGTTCGCCCTCGCCTCCCTCACCACCCTTGCGACCGTCGCCGTCTTCCTCGGGGGTGCCGCTCCCGCTCACGCGGCGCAGGCCGGCACCACAGACGTGGAGTGCAAGAGCGGCAACCTCACCCTGAACATCGCCGACGACGGCACCGTGACCGGCAGCGCCACCCTGACGAACTGCGCATCACCGATCGATCCGGGCATCACTTCCGCGACCGTCTCGATCAGCGGCCACTCCTCCACGCTCCTCAACGGGGCGACACTTGTCACCAGCACAGACACCACCACCTGGAACACCGGTGAGAGCACCACGGTCAACGAGACCCGCACCATCGTGGGCGGGAACAACGTCACGGAGGTGGGCGTGGGCGAATCGCTGAGCGGTCTGTTCCATCCATCGACGGAGTCCGAATCCGGGCACGGCACGCGGAACTCCACGCAAGCCCGGGAGACCGAGATCATCTTCGTTCTCGAAGGAGTACTGGAAGTCGGTTTGCACGCCGTGGGGCGCGCAGCTGAGCCAGCTGGAGTGGGCCTCCAACGAACTGGATCCCGCGGTCAACGACAGGGGTAAGTCCAGTCTCAAGTACCGGCTGTACAAGGCGCCATACCATTCCTCCACCAAGGATGGGGTGCGAGGGGTCCTGTACTACTTGAAGATCCTCGACAGGTCGGAATGGGGAAACTGGGCCGACGGGGACGGGGGCCCTGCGGACGACCCCGACACCGGGCGCAACTCGCAGAAATCGATGGCGATCTGGGTCCGTGAGGAGCTCGCGCCCGTGACCGACAAGGATGACAGAGACCGCCTCGACATCGTGACGCCGACCGTGGAGAACAACAGGTGGGTCACGTCCCGTCCTGCGTTCGGCATCCAGGTCGGCGGCACGTGGTACTTCGACATCCACGCCGCGTCGATGCGCGTCGGGGAGGCGGTCAATCCCCACACGCGTGCCCTCGTGAATGCCGTCCGCACCGAGAAGCAGGGCAAGGCGTGGCAGATCATGGGGGACTTCAACAGTGTCCCCAACACCCTCGCGCCGCTTCCGGGCCAGGGTGACCCGTACAACACGTTCTACGCCACCAGGAACCAGGTTCCCTACGGCCCGCCGGCGCCGACGCAGTTGAGCGGATACGCCCTGGACTACGTGGTCGCCCACGACCAGCTGCGGAACCTGAGGGTGTCCGTCAAACGCGGCACCAACTCGGACCACCTACCGGTTCGGTTCGAGCCTGACAGTGAGCCGCGGTGCAATGCGAATCTCTGGACCAACAGCACGGTGTACAACCCGGTACCCCGCACGGCCCGGGCGGCAGCGGTGGGAAGGTGCGGGGACTCGGGCGCGGTCGTCGCGATGGGCGACAGCTACATCTCGGGCGAGGGCGGCCGGTGGGCGGGCAACGCCAACACCTCTTCCGGCGGCGACTCGTGGGGCACCGACCGCAAGGCGGACTGCCCGGACGGGAAGGACTGCGTCTACGGCGACACGTCCTACGAGGGCGGCAACCGCTGCGACCGTTCGGACACCTCACCCGTCAACAGCGCCGTGCTGGACGGAATCCCCGGGGAGCGCCGCTTCAACATCGCCTGCTCGGGGGCCAGGACCGAGCACATCATTTCGCAGAGCTACCAGGGTGAGGCGCCGCAGGCGGAGCAACTCGCGCAACTCGCGCAGGACAACGACATCAAGATGATCGTGGTGTCCATCGGCGGGAACGACCTCGGCTTCTCCGGCATCATCCAAGACTGCGTCCGGCGCTACTGGGTGCGGGCGTTCAGCGGCAGCTGCAACCCCGGCCCCTCCGACACTTCGCTGAAAGAGAAGTTGGCGACGACCCAGGACAACGTCTCCAAGGCCTTGCAGAAGATCCGCTCGGTCATGACGGACGCGGGATACGGGAACGATGACTACGAGCTCGTGTTGAGCACGTATCCGAATCCGCTGCCCCGCGGCTCGCAGATGCTGTACGGCTACCCCACCCGCTACACGACCGGGGGATGTCCCTTCCGCGACGCCGACGCGGACTGGGCCCGCGACGAGCTGATGCCAGGGCTCACCGACGCGCTGGTCAAGGCGTCGTTCACGGCCAACGCATCCCTGCTGAACGTACGGGACGCGCTCGCCGGGCACGAACTGTGCAGCCGGAGCGCCGAGCAGGCCACGAGCGCCAACTCGCGTGCGAAGCCGCTGCCGGAGGCGGCCGCCGAGTGGGTCCGCTGGATCCCCTACCAGCTCGACGCGACCAAGGACTTGGCGTGGGGCTCCCAGGGGGACAAGCAGGAAGCGATCCACCCCAACGCGTACGGGCAGCGGGCCCTCGCCGGCTGCCTGACGGCCTTCGCCGCGAAGCCCCGGCGGCCTGGGCAGCCCAGGGCGTTCAGCTGCGCGGGAACTCCCGGCAAGGGGATTGACGGCATGCGGCGGCAACAGGTGGTCACGATTGTTCCGGGGGCCAGGGGCACTGCCACGGGCAACCTGGGCCCGCTCCAGCGGGCCGGAGTCGACTCCAAGTGGGTGTCCACCAAGTGGGACGCTACCGACCTGACCAACTGGGCGATCAACGGCGAGCTGCCCCAGCCCGGCGAGCGGCTGGAGACCACCATCCAGAACGGGAGCGGGTGGTACCTGCAAGGAAACGGTGGCACGTTCTGGCAGTGGGCCTCGGTCTCCGGTGAGCCCCGGACGTGGACGATCGAACGTCAGAAGGGGAACGAAGCGTTCTTCCGGATCTCGACCGACGGCGGGAAGCTGTGCCTGGCCAGGGACGGGGAGTGGGGCGCGCTGGTGCCGTGCGTCACTGAGGGAGCGGTGGGCGACGACCAGCTGTGGAAGGTGATCGACTGGAGCCCTGGCGTCATTCCGCGCCCCGCGCCGATCGACCGGGCCGGCCCGCTCAAGTCCGCGAAGGGCGACCTCGTCGCCGACGTGGACAACGCGAACCCGGCGCCGGGGACCCGGGTGAAGGCACTCGCCCCGAACGGCGGTACCGCGCAGAAGTGGCGGGCGCGCCCCACGCCCGGCGGATGGCAGCTCGTCAGCGCCCTGGACGGCGGGCCCGTACTGGCCCAGGACACCGGCCGGCACGAGGCGCGGCTGGCCACGGACGACGGCGGGGGAGCGGACCAGGTCTGGCAGGCCGAGGACGCGGGCGGCGGATGGGCGCGCCTGCGCAACGGTGGCCTGTGCCTGACGGCCGGCGGCCCGGACGAGACGCTGACCCTCAAGGACTGCGCCGCCGACGACCCCGGGCAGCGGTGGCAGGGCGGCATGTTCGCCCCGCCGAAGCCGGTGGAGGTCGGTGACGCCGGCTCGCCCTTCGACGACTCCGCAGATGACCGGGGAGCGAAGCCCACGTCCTCGGGCGACTGCCGTCCCGAGGGCATGACGCCCACCGCGGGCGTCTCGGCCCGCTACTGCGACGTCTACGACGGCAACGGCCGCGAGTGGGTCGGCAACGACCGCACCCGGCGCACGGTCGGCTACTTCACCGGCTGGCGCTCCGGCGCCAAGGGCGACCCCGCGTACCTGGTGTCCAACATCCCCTGGTCGAAGGTCACGCACATCAACTACGCCTTCGCCCGCGTGGAGGACAACCGGATCAGCATCGGCGACCCGAACGACCCGGCCAACCCGGCCACCGGTATGACCTGGGACGGCGACCGGAACGCCATGGACCCGTCGCTGCCGTACAAGGGTCACTTCAACCTGCTGAACACGTACAAGAAGAAGCACCCGGCCGTGAAGACGCTGATCTCGGTCGGCGGCTGGGCGGACACCCGGAACTTCTACGCGATGGCCACCAACGCCGACGGTTCGGTCAACCAGGCGGGCATCGACGCGTTCGCCGACTCGGTCACCGAGTTCCTGGACCGGTACGGGTTCAACGGCGTCGACATCGATTACGAGTACCCGACCGCGCTGCCCAACACCGGCAACCCACAGGACTGGGACGTCTCCGACCCGCGCCGCAAGGGCCTCCAGCAGGGCTACGCCGCCCTGATGAAGACCCTGCGGGAGAAGCTGGACCGGGCGGGCGCGGGCAAGGGCCGCTACTACCTGCTGACCTCGGCCGGATCCGCGTCCGGCTACCTCGTCCGCGGGCTGGACGCCGGCCAGGCGCTCCAGTACCAGGACTACGTCAACGTCATGAGCTACGACCTGCACGGCTCCTGGAACAAGTACGTCGGCCCGCAGGCCCCGCTCTACGACGCCGGGCAGGACAACGAGCTGGCCGACGCCGGGATCTACAACGACCAGGACGCGAAGACCAAGGACTACCAGAAGAACGGCTACTTCAACATCGACTGGGCCTACCACTACTACCGCGGCGCCCTCCCACCCGGCCGGATCAACCTCGGCATCCCCTACTACTCCCGGGGCTGGCAGAACGTCCAGGGCGGTACGGACGGCCTGTGGGGCACCTCCGCCATGCCCGATCAGTCAAAGTGCCCGAAGGGCCTCGGCGGCCGGGGCCCGGCCAACGCCCAGAACTGCGGCCTCGGCGCGACCGGCATCGACAACGTCTGGCACGACACCGAGGACGGCCGCGAGGTCGGTGCCGGGTCGAACCCGCTGTGGCACACCAAGAACCTCCAGGACGGCCGCACCCCCGGCTACCTCAAGTCCTACGGCGTCGACCCGGGCACCGACGCCGGCAAGCTGACCGGCGGCTACGCCGAGAAGTACTCCGACCCGCTCCAGGCATCGTGGCTGTGGAACGACGCCAAGAAGGTGTTCCTGTCCACGGAGAACGACCGGTCGGTCGACGCCAAGGCGAAGTACATCGCGGACAAGGGCATCGGCGGGGCGATGATCTGGGAGCTCGCCGGTGACTACACCAAGCGCTCCAACGGCGAGTGGGGGATGGGCTACGACCTGACCACCCGGCTGGACAACGCCCTCAGGGGCGCGGGCGCCCCCGGCAACGCGACCGGCGGCGGCAAGACCCTGCCCGCCCAGGTGATCGACGTCAAGGCCGAGCTGGTGGACTTCCCGACCGCGGTCGCGGACATGTGGCCGATCCAGCCGAAGCTGCGGATCACCAACAACTCCAAGGTCGCCCTCGCCCAGGGGACGGAGATCTCCTTCGACCTCCCCACCTCCACCACGCCGGTGGTGAAGGACGGGGCCTGGAAGGAGATGAGCGGCATCGTCCCCGGTCACACCGGGCCCAACGCGGGCGGGTTGAAGGGGGACTTCCACCGGGTGACCGTCAAACTCGGCTACTGCGAGGACGTACCGGCGGGCAAGTCCAAGGACATCGACGTCAAGTACTACCTGCCCGTCACCGGCCCCGCGAACGTCACGTTCAGGATCGGCGGCACGGACTACGGCTCCACCGGCGACAAGCGCCGCGCGGTGACGACGGTCGATCCCCCGGCACCGGCCTCCGGGGCGCAGTGCCAGGCCGCGCCCTGGCAGGCGCACGCCTACAACCCCAACCCCTCGTTCGCGTTCTGGCAGACCGGCGACAAGTGGATCATCGAGGACCGCAACAGCGGCAACGTCCTCGACCACCCGGGGAGTTGGACCGACGCCCACCTGGTGGAGAAGCAGGCGGGCAATGCCAACCAGCTGTGGACGGTGAGCGAGGCGGACCCGGGCTGGTACCACATCAAGTCCTCCTCCAGCGGCCACGACCAGTGCCTCGGTGCCACTACGGCCAGGGGGACGCTCACCGTGCGGGACTGCGACGGGAAGGTGGACCAGTGGTGGCGCCTGGTACCGCTCAGCACGGACCAGGCCACCGCGGGCAGGCCTCAGCTGGACAAGTGGGTGACCGGCGGCGCCAAGCACGGCGGCGCCTACGCGCTGGGCAGCTTCGCCGGCGGGAGCGACGACTGGTGGAAGACACCGGCCTACCTCGCCGCGCCCGGCAACAGCGCCACCGCCCCCGGCACGAAGGTCATCGCCGGGGACACCGACGGGGCCTGGGCCTCGACGGTGTCGTGGAACGGCTTCTACTGGCGCGCCAAGTGGTGGAACAAGGCGACGGACGAGCCCGGCAGGAGCGACGCCTGGCAGAAGCTCGGCCCCACACCGTGACGGCCCCGGACTCCGGCCGGAGTTGATCACCCGGGCCCCGGGACGGCGGCGACGCTCTCCCGGGGCCCGTACCCGCCACCCCCCCCTGAGCCGTGTGCACCCTTCGTCAGCCGGGTGCACGCGGCTCGGTGGGTTCGTGTGCTGTCCGGTGTGATGGTGTGTGGCATGCCGCTGTCGGAGCAATCGGGGCAAAAGGGATGTTCGGTCGTCAGGCTGGGCCTGTTGATCTCGCTCGGGGCCGGGGATGCCAACGCGGCACGGGCCGCGTGATCCAGCACCCCGAAGCTCACCTCACGCCATCACATCGGGAGACAGCAGTGATCAGACAGCACGCCCCAGGACAATCCGTCGCCGAAGGAGAAGAGGCGGGCGTCCACGTTCGTGCGCGGTGGTGGCAGGCCGGGGTCGTGGCTGGGGTGTGCGTGGCGCTGGCCGGTGCCGGGCTGGTGCCGGCGGCCGCCGCGGCGACGGGGTCCGGTCCGGCGCGGACCCGAGGGGCTGACCCGGTGTTCACCTTCGCCTTCACCGGGGCGCCGCAGAGCCTCACCATCCCGGCCCGGGCGGTGGTCACGATCACCGCCGACGGTGCGGGTGGCGCGGACAACACCGGCACCTCGTGTTCCGTCACGGGGACGGGCGGGACGGGGGCGCGGGTTGTCACCACCCTCCCGCAGACCACCGCCCCGACGACGGTCACCGTCAAGGTCGGCGGCACGGGCGGCAAGGGCTGCAACGCCACGGGTTCGGGGGGTGCCGGCGGGTTCAACGGCGGCGCTCCGGGCGGGGGCATCGCGGTCACCGGTTTCCGGGCGGAGGGGCCGGGTGGGGGTGGGGCTTCCAGCGTCAGTGTGGGCTCCCTCCTGGTGGTCGCCGGCGGCGGCGGTGCGGCCGGGGGCACCGGTGTCAGCCTGACGGGTGGGAACGGGGGCAACGGCGGGACGACACCCGATGCCACCGGCGGTACCGCGGGAAGCGCCACCGGCCCCGGGGCTGCGGCAGGGCAGGGCGGGGGCGGCGGCAGCACCAGCACGAGCACGGGTGGTGTGGGCGGGGCGGCCGGCAACGTCCCGTTCTGCAGCGCCGCGCCGGGTGCGTCGGGAATCGGGTTCGCCGGTACCGAGGTCGGCGTCGGCGGCACCGGCGGAGGGGTCGACGGCGGCTGTGCCGCCACTGCCACCGGTGCGGGCGGTGGCGGTGGCGGCGGGTACTTCGCGGGCGGTGGCGGCGGCAGCGGCGCCGTCAACAGAACCGGCACCTTGGCGAGCGGCGGCGGTGGCGGTGGGGGAAGCAGCTTCGCTACCCCGTCGGGCACCGGGACGACCTATGCGGCCTCGACGGTCGGGACGGCCAACCACAACGGCCAGGTGATCATCAGCTACACCGTGGGCAAGCCGGTCACCACGACCATGACCGCGATGCCCCAGAGCACCCGGATCGGCTCGCCGGTCGTGCTCGGCGACATCGTCTGCCCCGGCGCGGGCTCCACGACCAGGCCCACCGGAACCGTCACGTTCACCGACACCACCACCGGGACGACCCTCGGTACGGGGCAGCTGTTCCTCCCGCTCGGCAGGTGCGCCGCCGCCGGGACGGTCACCTCCTTCCGCACCGCGGGCACCCACGTCATCACCGCTGTCTACAGCGGCGACTCGGTGTACCAGGACAACGCCGCCACCCCCGAGACCATCACCGTGACGGTGAGCCCCTGAGCAGACCGCCGCAGCAGCAACGAGCACGGCTGCCGGCGCGGGTGACAGCGTGATACCGGGCGGGGCTCGCGAGGATGAATCGCGGGCTCCGCCTCTTCCACGGCGCGGCCGGTCCGTGGCGCGGTCCGGAGGGAGAGTGACGGGGTCGGTCAGCCGATCGGTGGTGCGAGGTATTCCAGTGCGTAGCCGTCGCCGGAGGGGGTGACGCGGGCGATGCCGGGTGAGTCGAGGTGGGCGCCGGCGACGAAGTGGTGCGGTCGGGTGAGTCGTTCGAGGAGGGCCGCTCGTGCGGCGCGGGCCTGGGACTGGTCGCCGTCGTACTCCCAGGAGACCTTCGGCTGCTCGAACTGGAGCGTGGGGACGTGGACGGTGTCGCCCCAGACGAGGAGGTGGCCGGTGCCGCTCCTGATGTCGTAGACGGTGTGGCCGGGGGTGTGGCCCGGTGTCGGGAGCGCGGTGGTCCAGTCGTTGAGCGCGACCTGCTCCGACACCGGTACGACCCGGTCGCGGATCGGCTCGAGCCGCCCGGTGAACACCGAGGTGTCGTCCGCGCCGATCCACACGCGCTCGAGTCCGCCGAACGCCTCCGAACCGTCCGGCGCGATCAGGCCGCTGACGTGGTCCGGGTGCCTGTGGGTGATGGCCACGTCGGTGATGTGGGCGCGGTCGATTCCCGCTTCGTCGAGCGCGTCGTGGAGCAGTCCCATGGTGGGGTCGTGCCAGGCGTCGGACGCGCCGGTGTCGATCAGGACCGACTGGGTGCCGTCGGTGACGAAGAAGGCGTTGACCGACAGCCGCAGGTTGTCGCCGACCAGCGGGACGGCCGTCGGCAGCGCATCGAGGGCGCAGCCGTCCTCGTCGCGGAGCAGGGTCGGCGGCATGTCGATGTAGCCGTCCCGCAACGAGACCACGTGCAGGTCGCCGAACTCGAACGTGGCGTGGTGCCGGCCACTTGAGATCAAACGCATGGAACCTCCGTCATGTTGGGAGCTGGTCATGCTGATCGTCCGTCACGATGCCATGCGCACACCGATGTTGTCCTGGGGGTATTTCGGCGACGTCGAGACCGGTGAACACCACCTGTTCCCGGGTGGGGTGACTCCCGGACTCGGCGCCTACTAAGGGTTGCCTTGCCATGGGGCCGGGCCCGCCCCTAGGGTGAAGTCCTCAGAGGACCTGAGGATCTGAGGACTAAGGGGAGTGATCATGACAGAGCTCCATGCCCTGACGCTGGCCGAGCAGGCCGAGGCGGTCCGCGAGCGCGCCGTCTCGCCGACCGAACTGGTCGACCACCACCTGCGCCGGATCGAGGAATTGGACGGCGTACTGGGCGCGTACCGGACGGTCGACGCGTCCGGTGCCCGCCGGGCCGCCCGTGCGGCCGAGGCCCGGCTGGCCGTCACCGGGGAGGACGGTGACGGGCTGCCGCCGCTGCTCGGTGTGCCGCTGTCGGTGAAGGACACCTGGCCGGTCCGCGGGCTGCCGTTCACCGCGGGCTCCGCCGCCTTCGACGACCGCGTCGCTGCGGAGGACGCCGCCGTGGTCGGTGCCCTCCGGGCGGCGGGCGGCGTGCTGCTGGGCACCACCACGGCGGCCGAGTTCGGCTGCTCCGCCTACACGGAGACGGTCCACGCGACCGCGCGCAGCCCGTACGACCCCGGCCGCGGTGCCGGGGGTTCCAGCGGCGGGGCGGCCGCGTCGGTCGCGGCCGGGCTGGCGGCCGGGGCCCTGGGCAGCGATGGCGGGGGCTCGGTCCGGATCCCGGCCGCCGCCTGCGGGGTGGTCGGCCTCAAGCCCAGCCGGGGCCGGGTGACGACCGCCCCGGGCACGGATGCCTTCGGGCTGGCCACGGCCGGTCCGCTGGCCAGGACGGTGCTGGACGCGGCCCTGCTGCTGGACGTGATGGCCGGCAGCGTCCCGGGGGACGGCAGCACCCTGCCCGCCGTCCCCGCCGGCCATTTCCGGTCCTGCGCCGAACACGAGCCCGGCCCGCTGCGGATCGGGGTCCTGCCCCGGACGGACGGGTGGCACCCGGAGGCCGCGCTGGCCTGCCACCGCACCGCCGAGCTGCTCGCCGGTCTCGGCCACCACGTGGAGGAGGCCCCGCCGTTCGACCCGGGCGAGTACCTGCCGGACTTCACCGTGCTGTGGAGCGTGCTGGCCGCCGCCGTGCCCGTCCCGCCGGAGCGGGAGGACCGGCTGCTGCCGCTGACCCGCTGGCTGCGCGCCCGGGGCCAGGAGCACAGCGCGGTCGGGCTGGCCGCGGCGATGACCTCGCTGACCGCCGTCGCCCGGACGGTCTGCCACCGGTACGACCGCTTCGACGCGGTGCTCAGCCCCACGACGGACCAGCCGCCGTTGCCGGTCGGCACGTTGGCCGATCCGGACGACCCGGAGCAGACCTACGCCCGGATGCTCGCCGTCACCCCACGCACCCCGGTGGCCAACCTCACCGGACGGCCGTCGATCAGCCTGCCGCTGCACTGGACCCCGGACGGACTGCCGATCGGCGTGATGCTGACCGCCCGGCTCCACCAGGAGGGCCTGCTGCTCTCCCTCGGCGCCCAGCTGGAACGGGCCCGGCCCTGGCAGCACCACGCCGCCCGGCAGGCAGCCGTACTGCAGCAGGCGACCCGGCGGGCGACGACTCAGCCCGAGCGGAGGGCCCGATGAAGCGCGGACAGCTGGCCTTCCTGACCGGCACCCACATCGTCAACGACCTCTACCAGGGCGCCGTCCCCGCACTGCTGCCCTTCCTGATGTCCCAGCGGCACTACAGCTACACCGCCGTTTCCGGCATCGCCCTGGCCGCGAGCGGCCTGTCCAGCGTGGTCCAGCCGCTGTTCGGCCTGCTGGTCGACCGCCGCCACCGCGGCTGGCTCATCCCGGCCGGCTTCCTCACCGCCGCGGCCGGGATCACCGGTGCGGCCATGGCCGACAGCTACCCGCTGACCTGGCTCTTCGCCGCCCTGGCCGGCATCGGCATCGCCGCCTACCACCCGGCCGCCACCAACGGGGCCCGGGCCGCGGGCGGGCAGTCCCAGCGGGCGATGAGCCTGTTCTCCGTCGGCGGCACCCTCGGCGCCTCGCTGGCACCGGCCCTGGTCACCCTCGTGGTCGGCTCGTACGGCCTGGGCGGCAGCTGGCTGCTGGCCGTCCCGGCGCTGGTGACGGCCCTGCTCTGGGCCGCGCAGGGCCGATGGCTGCGGCACCGCGGCCACACCCCGGCGACCCCGTCGACCGCCCGGGGCGCGGCGACGAGCACCCACCGCGCCGACTGGCGGGCGTTCGCACGCCTGGCCGCCACCACCGTCGCCTGGTCGATCCCCTATGTGACGGTCACCTCGATGCTCGCCCTCCACATCCAGCGCGACCTCCACGGCTCGACCGGGATCGGCGCCACCGCGCTGACCCTGCTCACCCTCGCCGGGGCGGCCGGCACCCTGCTGGGCGGCTGGCTGGGCGACCGGCACGGACGGATGACCCCGATCCGCACCGGCTACCTGCTGGCCGTCCCCGCCCTGGCCGCCGTGGCCTTCGCCCCCTCCGTCGCGGTCGCCATGGCCGGCGCGGTGGCGTTCGGACTGGCCATGTTCCTGCCCTTCGCCCCACAGGTGACACTCGCCCAGGACTACCTGCCCACCCGCCCCGGCACCGCCAGCGGGCTCACCCTCGGACTCGCCATGTCCGTCGGCGGCCTCGCCGCACCCGCACTCGGCCGCCTGGCCGACGCCCACGGGCTGCGCACCGTGCTCGCGCTGGTCCTCGGGGTGCTGGCCGTCGGACTCGGCTCCGCGCTGCGCCTGCGGGACCGCGTACTGCCGGAGGCGGAGGCGGGGGCGGCACCGGTCCCGGAGCGGGCGCCCGAGCCCGTGAGCCCGTAAGCCCCGTAAGCCCGTGAGCCCCGTAGGCCCGTGAGCAGGGGTCCGGCACCGGAACGATAGGGTCGTCCCCATGACTGTTCGCCCAGTACGCCATCGCTCGATGGTCGAGGAGGCCACGGCCGAGCTGCGCCGACTGATCGGCACGGGCGAGTGGCCGGTCGGCAGCAAACTGCCCGGTGAGGTGGAGCTGAGCCGACTCCTCGGCGTCGGCCGGACCACCTCGCGCGAGGCGGTCCGGGTGCTGATCGCCGACGGCCAGCTGCGCGCCCGTCAGGGCTCGGGCACCTACGTGGCCGCCGCCGCCCCGGTCTCGGAGTTCGACCGGGAGCTGCGCCGCTCGGAGGTCTTCGACGTGTACGAGGTCCGGGCGGCGCTGGAGGTGGAGGCGGGCCGGCTGGCCGCGCAGCGGCGCACCGAGGCGGACGTCGCCGCACTCCGGGCGGCGCTGGCCGCCCGCGACGCGGCCGCAGGCCCCGACGAGCTCGTCGAGGCGGACCTGGAACTGCACCGCCTGGTCGTACGGGCGGCGCGCAACCCGGTGCTCATCCGCCTCTTCGACTCCTTCGTGGACGCGCTGCGCGAGGCGGCCGGCCATGTGGTGGCCGACAGCCGGCTGCACGACGGCGCCGAGGAGGAGGGCATCACCCACGCGCACCTCACCCTGGTCGAGGCGATCGCCGCGGGTGACCCGGACGCCGCCGTCGCGGCGACCCAGGCGAACCTGGGCCGCACCCTTGACCGCCTCCGCGCCCCGGGGACCGGACCGCGCTGAGCCTAGGGCCGCTGGTCGCGGCTGCTTCGGAGGTCGGTGCCGGGGTGCAAGGAGCCGATCGGCTCTCCGCGTCCCCGGCACCGGCGTTTCGCCGGAGGCGTCAGCGGGACTGGGCCCAGTCGTAGAGGCGGTGGGCGCTGCCGGCGAAGCGGGTGGCGTACAGGGTGCCGGGCTGTCCGCCGCCGAGGTCGTCGCTGGTGGTGGTGACGCCGACGAGGGTGCCGGAGCCGGTCCGGGTGTCGAAGCGGGCGAAGTGCGGGCCGCCGCTCGCGCCGTGGCCCATGTCGCAGGACTCGCCCCACAGCAGGGGCGCCTTGGGGGCGGGGCGGTCCGGGCCGGCGCAGTGGATCATGCGTGAACCGGCGTACTTGGCGGTGGGGTCGTTGAGCCGGTCCTTTGGGTAGCCGAAGGTGTGGATGAACTCGTCCGCCACGGGCTCGGTGAACGCGATCCGCTGGCTGCCGGTGACGTCCGCGACCCGTCGCCCCTCCGGTGACGGGTTCGCCACCAGGACCCCGGTGTCGTAGCCGGCGATGACGACGTCGTTGGGGGTGGTGCTCTTCGGATCGGCGTCCCAACGGGAGGACGTGGCCATGGACTTGATGCTGAACCCGCCGAGCGGCTTGGTGCCGTTGCGGTAGCCGGGCACGAAGTAGAGGTTGTGCCGCCAGGTGTCGTCGGCGGAGGCGGCCCCGACGCCCCGCAGGCAGTGCGCCGCGGTGACGACGGTGCTGCGGTTCGCGCTGGTGACGACAGTCGCGGTGCAACTGCCGTCGTAGCCGTCGGAGAAGGTGAAGAAGAGCCGGCCGACGTTGCGGTCCACCGCGCCGCCGTGGGCCCAGACGCCCCCGGGGTCGGGCGTGTTCGGCGGGAGCGGACGCGGATCGTCGGGCGTGGTGTCGTCCGCGGGCACGGGGGTGATCTCGGGCACCATGGCGCCCGCCAGCTTCATCCGGGCGGCGGTCCAGTAGGCGTCGATCCGGCCGGTCTCCTGCGCGGTGGTGGCACCGGAGTGCGAGGTGACGGAGTCCGGTTCCGCGGCGAGGGCCGCGCCGGGCAGCAGCACCACCGCCGCGGTGGTCGCGCTCAGCAGGAGGGCTCCCGCGGTGGAGAGGCGGCGGTGGGGGAGTGCTCGGGGAGTGGCTGACATCGTTGCCCATCTCGGTCGGGTGCAGTCGCGTGCAGTCGAAGGCAGGCGCATGCAGTCGGGTGCGGTCGATGCGCAGGGGCGGCCGCGGTCCGCCCCTGCGCATCGGGATGTCCCGCACTGTAGGAACCGAACATCAGCTCCAGGTCTGGAGCGCGTTTCGCTCTTCCATCGGTCCCGTCAGGTTCCGGTAACGGTGTCTCAGCCCCGTAGCGGTGCCGACCGGTTCCCCCTCGGTGGGCCGGCCGGCCTCCCGGTCAGGGCTGACGCCGGTAGCGCCGCTTGGCAGTGACGGCGTTCGGGCCGTAGAGCATCGCGTCGAAGCCCTCGTCATCGATGCTGTACACGGTCGTGGCCTCGATCGTGCCCGCCTTCCGCTGCAGGATGATGCGGTTCCCGTCGCGGCGGGCGATCCCCTTGGCTGTGCGGTCGTCGCCGTACCCGAAATCCCCGACGTACTCCTGGCCGAGGGTGAGCTGTGAGACGAACGCCTTGGCGGCGACGGTGCTCTTGAACGTGTAGTGGTCGCTTTCCTGCAGGACCTCCACCGTCTGCGGATCCGAGGTCAGCAACTTCCGGGTTGCCGCGTCGACCCCGATCGACTCCAGGTACTTCTCGTACCCCTCGCTGCTGACCAGCTCGTACGTGCCGGAGAAATCAGTGAAAGCTCCGCCTGCCATGTGGCCCCTCCATCGTGATCATCAGAGTGCGGCGCCCGGCCCGGGCACCGCACTTGTCATGATCCAGGAAGGCCAGCTGAGTCCGGGCGGAAACAGCCATACGCTGAGTCATTTGACCGAAGCCCTGGTCCGCGCCGGTGCGCCACAGTGGCACCGGTGACCGACGGACAACCCATGCGTCGATCGACAGGAAACCGACGGGAAAGAGGGGCCGCATGGCCAGGTCGGACATCCGTTTCGAGAGTTCCTGGCCTGGGAGAGCGTCGACCGGATGGCCTGTTACGACGCCTTCTTCGCCGTCCCGCTGATCGGCCCCCGCCCGATTCTGCAGATCGTCGGCGAGCGCGCCGTCACCGCCTGGATGGCCGTCGAGGCCCACCAACGCGCCACCAGCCCGAAGGAGTTGCACCGGATCGCGGGTGCGAGCCACGTCGACCTCTCCGACCGGAGGGAGTACATCGACCCGGCCGTCGACAAGCTGGCCGACTTCTTCACCGCCCACCTGGGTGCCGCTTAAGGGTGTTGAGGCGTGACGGCGCGGTGGTGCGGGGCCGTCCCCCGCACCACCGCGCCGTTACGGCCAGGCGGGGATGCTCTTATGGATGTCAAGCAGCGGTGATGAGCTGCTCGGCGGTGGTGTTCGGTGTGGTGGGTGCGGTTAGGACCCGGTAGATCTCGCGGG